>CAYRUW010000069.1:0-7815 GCA_964427465.1 uncultured Diaminobutyricimonas sp. | reverse complement strand
GCCGTCGCCGGCAGATGCGTTGCCACGGGCGACCGCCGTGGCAACGGCACGTGCGACACCCCGGGGCGTACCACCATTTGGCGATGCGCTACCGGCGAGTGGGCCGCCATCGGCGACGGGGCTGCCGTTGGCGAGTACCGCGTCTCCGCCGAGCTCGCCGCCAGGGGCGGGCGTGGTCCCATCGGCGAGGCGGACGAACGCGGTCGCGGGCACGGGGTCGGAGTGTGCGCGGATCTGGACCTCGCACGCGAATCCGGCTTCGGCGTTGGCGGGCGGCTCGCCGGCCCAAGTGAACCTGCTGCCAGCGAGCTCCGCGATCTCAAGCGCCTCTCTGGGCCCCACGACGACGCGGTTCTGTTTGGGGTGGATCTCGAGCACGAAGCGCGGACGGCCGTCGGCCGCGGGAAGGCGGATGCCAAGACCCCGGCGCTGTCCGATCGTGTACGCGTGCGACCCCTCGTGCGTGCCCACGATCGTGCCGTCGCGCTCGACGATCTCGCCCTGCTCGGCGCCGAGCCGGTCGTACAACCAGCCCTTGGTGTCGCCGTCGGGGATGAAGCAGATGTCGTGACTGTCGGGCTTCTGCGCGACGGAGAGTCCGCGCGCTGCGGCCTCGGCACGCACCTCGTCCTTCGACGGGGTCGCACCGAGCGGGAACATCGCGTGCGCGAGTTGCTGCTTGGTGAGCACGCCCAGCACATACGACTGGTCTTTGGCCCAGGCCGCCGCACGATGCAATTCGCGATTGCCGTTCGCATCCGTGCGGATGTCGGCGTAGTGCCCCGTGCACACGGCGTCGAAGCCCAAGGCCAGGGCCTTCTCGAGCAGCGCGGCGAACTTGATCCGCTCATTGCAGCGCATGCAGGGGTTCGGGGTGCGTCCGGCCTGGTATTCGGCGACGAAATCGTCGACTACGTCGAGCTTGAACCGCTCCGAGAAGTCCCAGACGTAGTACGGGATGCCGATGACGTTTGCGGCGCGCTGGGCGTCCATCGAGTCCTCGATCGTGCAGCAGCCCCGGCTTCCCGTGCGCAACGTGCCCGGCATCCGGCTCAGCGCCAAGTGCACGCCGACCACCTCGTGGCCGGCCTCGACGGCACGCGCAGCAGCGACCGCCGAGTCGACCCCTCCGCTCATGGCCGCTAGAACACGCATCGTACGATCCTACGCGCGGCCAAGAGCGCTCGCAGGAACCTAACCGCCGATGGTCAGCAGGGCGATCGCGGCCACGGACACGAGGAAATTGGCCACGAGGTGCACGACCAGAGCGGGCCACACGCTGCGAGTGCGCTGAACCACGAACGCGCTCGCGAGGCTCACGACGAGCAGCACCGGAAGAAGCCAGAGCTGGAACGTGTGGTACAGCGCGAACAACGCTCCGTTGAACACCCACGCGAGCGCGCCGAAACGCTGCATCTTCGGCAACAGCCATGCCCGGAAGTAGAACTCCTCGGCGAGCACGTTGAGCAGCAGGGTGACGCCGATGAGCGCGAGAAAGGCGTAGTTCCCGGCCAGCGGCATACCCGGCGAGAGCACTGCCGCATCGGTTTGCTCAGGATTCACCGAAGGGTCCAGCCAGAACGGCAGGTACTCGGGAATCCCGCCCATCGCCTGGAGCAGATACACCGCGAGCGGTTGCACCAGACCCGCGACGAGCAAGGCCGCAATGAGAGCAGCGATCGCGAACACCCACTGCCTCGGTGCGAGCCTGCCCAGGAGCAGCCGACGGGGCGTACCGATACCGAGCGCCGCGGCCTCGCGCGCACACAATGCGACACCTGCCACCACGAGCCCGGCCAGCATCACGGCTGCCACGAGCGACCACGCGAGCAGCTTGGGCAGGCCGGCCGCCACGAGCGCAGGAAGCACGACGTGGAATCCGGTGAACGCGATCGCACTGGGGATCGCGAACGCGAGCAGCACGCGCCACCAGTCGAATTGCCTAGTGCTGGACCAGTCGAACTCCCGGCCGGCGGTCGGTCGCTCCGCCCCCGCCACGGGACTCACGGTATCTCCTTGAGCAGCTTCTCGATCGCGCTCAACCTGTCTTCGACGGCGTCGAGCCTGGTCAGCAATCGAGCATTCACGTCTGCCACTTCGTCGACGATGCGCTTGTAGTCGCCGCCGTTGCGCACTTCTGCGATGTGGCGTTTCGTCTGATGTCGCGCGTTTATCGCATTGGTGGCGATCGCCGCGATTATGCCGGTCACGGCGATCACGCCGATCCAGAACCACAGGTTCTCCAGGAATGCCACTTGTCACTCTCCTCGTTCGGGTTTATCGGATTCGGTGTTGCTGGCCGCCAACGCGCCAACGAGCGCGTCGAGGTCTAGGGCGATCGAGAACTCGACCGCTTCGAAGTACTTCAGTGCTTTGCCGTCTGGCCCGAGTTCGAGGTGCCCGCGCACAAAACCTGCCTCTTCGAGTTTCGCCAAGTGCATGTATAGCAGAGCCCTGCTCATCTCCACCCGACGGGCGAGCTCGCTCACGTGCAAGCGCTCATGCGCGATCGCCGCGAGAATCCGCATGCGCTGGACGCTCGAGATCGCGGTGAGGCGTGCGCTCAATTGCTCGGCATCCACTCGCCCGCCTCCCCTCGCCCAGCTCTCGCCTGCATGTGCAAGTAAAATATTGCACATGCAGGGGCGATATTCAAAAGTCCCGAAGGGTCGCAGCGCGACCCAAATCGCAAAACGACCGCGCCCCGGCGTTTGAATCGCCGAACCACTGCGCTCCGGCGCTCGAGTCGCAGAACCACGCGCTCCGGCGCTTCGAGTCGGACAGCGAGCCCGCCTCGCGCCTAGCGCCTAGCGTTACCTCGCGAAGGTCGTGGCCCTGTCGGCGAAACCGGCGCGACGAGCCTGCTCGACGACTCCCGGCAGAACCCGGAGGAGCGCATCGACATCGTCGCTGGTCGAATCGTGACCGAGAGTGAACCGCAAAGCACCCCGCGCTTCCTGCTCGGTGAGCCCCATGCCCAGCAGCACATGGGACGGTTCGGGGATGCCGGCCTGACACGCGGAGCCCGTCGACACCGAGACGCCCGCCGCATCGAGCAGGAACAGCAGCGAGTCCCCCTCACAGCCGGGGAAAGTGAAGTGCGCGTTGTTCGGCAGTCGTTCGATCGGATCGCCGCGCAGCACGGCTTGCGGCACGGCCGCCTGCACGCCCGCGATGAGCCGGTCGCGCAGATCCTGTCGAGCGTGCAAGCGCTGGGCGGCAACACCGAAGGCGAGCGCGGCAGGGGCATCCTGAGTTCCCGAGCGGACATTGCGTTGCTGCCCGCCGCCGTGGATGAGCGATTCGACGCGAGCAGTCCGCGACAGCACGAGCGCCCCGAGCCCGAGCGGCCCGCCGATCTTGTGCGCAGACACACTCAGCGCGGCCAGTCCGGATGCGCGGAAATCTACGGCCGCCTGACCGTAAGCGGCAACGGCATCGGAATGGACCGGAACCCCGTGCGCCGCCGCGAGCCGCACCGCTTGCGCGACCGGCTGGATGGTGCCGACCTCGTTGTTCGCCCAGAGCAAGGTGAGCAAGGCGACATCCTCCGCCAGAGCGGATTCGAGGGCCGCGAGATCGATGCGGCCGAATCGGTCGACCGCGATCCACTCGACCACTGCGTTCTCGTGGACCGCGAGCCACTCGAGCGTGTCGACCGTGGCGTGGTGCTCGCCGAGCGGGGCGAGGATGCGAGGCCTCGGGAGGCCGCTTCCGCGCCCGGCGGCGGGGACGGCGACCGGCGCCGGCGTCGCGGCCGAGGCCCCGATTGGCCTTTGCTCCAAGCTCGAGCGCGCATTCCGGGACCAGAACATTCCCTTGAGCGCGAGATTTATCGCCTCCGTGCCGCCACTAGTGAACACGACCTCGATCGGATCGCAGCCGAGCGATGCCGCGATTCGCTCTCGCCCCTCCTCGAGCATCCGCCTGGCCGCTTGACCGTGCGAATGGATCGACGACGGATTCCCGACAGTGCCCAGCGCAGTCGCGTAGGCTTCCAGTGCTTCGGGCAGCATTGGGGTCGTGGCCGCGTGATCGAGGTAGACGGCCACGCTTCCTCCAACGGCCCGCGTCGATTCGCAATCCGGACAAGACCTACTCTAGAACGCATGCCTACAGCCGATCCCCTCCGCCAGCTGGGCGTTCGGCTGAACCCTCGTGGGGGTGAGATCCGGGTTTTCAGCGAGCACGCGACCGGCATGCAATTGTGCATCTTCTCCGGAAGCGATCCGAACTGGGTGATCAAGCGCGTCGACCTCAAGCGCGACGCACACGGCGTGTGGTCGGGACGCACGCGCTCCTTGCGTCCCGGCGTGTGCTACGCGTTGCGCGCGGAGGGCCCCGACGGGCCCACACACGACTTCGACTCGGACCGCTACTTGCTGGACCCGTACGCCCGCGGTGTGACCCGGACCGAATCCGGACAGTGGCGCTCGTGCACGATCGACGATGGCTTCGACTGGCGCGGCATCGCCAAACCCCGTGTGCCCCTGGATCGCACGATCGTCTACGAAGCGCACGTCAAGGGGCTCACGAAGCTCAGCCCCGGCCTACCCGACGAACTACGCGGCACCTACGCGGGCCTCGGCCACAGCTCGAGCATCGACTACCTCACGAAGCTCGGCGTCACGACCGTGGAACTGCTGCCGGTGCACCGTTTCGTGAGCGAACAACGCCTGATCAAGCAAGGCCGCGCCAACTACTGGGGCTACAACACACTCAACTTTTTCGCCCCGCACTCCGAGTACGCGACCAAGGCCGCGCAGCAACAAGGCCCGGACGCGGTGCTGCGCGAATTCAAGCAAATGGTGCGCGACCTGCACGAGGCCGGGCTCGAAGTGGTGCTCGACGTCGTGTACAACCACACCTCGGAAGAGGGACGCAAGGGGCCCACAACGAGCTTCCGGGGGCTCGACAATGCGACCTACTACCGACAGGACGCGAAGGGCGTCTACATCGACACGACCGGATGCGGCAACACACTCAACACTGCCGCGCCCGCCGTGCAGCGGCTGATCCTCGACAGCCTCAAGTACTGGGCGAGGGAAGTTCAAGTGGACGGGTTCCGGTTCGACCTGGCCGCGACCCTCGGGCGGAACGAGCGCGCCGAATTCGATCCACAGCATCCGCTGTTGCGCGCGATCCTCGACGAACCGGAGCTTCGCGACGTGAAGATGATCGCCGAGCCTTGGGACGTCGGCGAGGGCGGCTGGCAGGTCGGGTCGTTCCCTTCCGGCTACAGCGAGTGGAATGACGGCTATCGCGACCGGATGCGCGAGTTCTGGCTCACCGACATCGCCTCCGCTCGCGTGCACGGCCGGGCCCCGGTCGGGATCGGGCCGTTCGCCCGCCGGCTGACCGGATCGGAGGACGTGTTCTCGAGCGAACGTGGGCCGCTGGCCTCGGTGAATTTCATCACGGCGCACGACGGCTTCACGATGGCCGATCTGACCTCATACAACGTCAAGCACAACCGGGGCAATGGCGAAGACAATCGCGATGGCACCGACGACAACCGCTCGTTCAATCATGGAGTCGAAGGGCCCACCGACGACGAACGGATCAACGCGGCCAGGCGCAAGGCGATGCGCAACATGCTAGGCACCCTGCTGTTGAGCGCCGGCGTGCCCATGCTCACCGCGGGCGACGAGTTCGGGCGCAGCCAGAACGGCAACAACAACGCATACTGCCAGGACAGCGAACTGACCTGGCTGAACTGGGATTGGGCGGATTGGCAGCGGGAGCTCTGGCTAGTCGCACAGCAACTGATCCGGTTGCGACGCGAGAACCCCGCATTGCGACCGGTCAGCTACGGGCGGTCCGGCGAGAACGTGCCGAGCGCGACGCGAATGACCTGGTACAACAAGCAGGGGCTCGCGATGACCTCGCAGGACTGGGACTCCCCCGATGAGCGCACCCTGCAGTACCTGGCCGCGTCGACGCATGAGCACGGGCAGCTCAACCGGATTCTGCTCGTCGTGCACGGTCTCGAAGAAGATGCGATGGTCACCCTGCCCGAGCACGAGGGTGTTTCCGGCTACACCCTGCTGTGGGACTCCTCGCAGGACGACCTTGAGTCCGCCCAGATCGAGCACGGCCCGGGCAGCGAGCTCACGGTGCCGGCGGTCTCGATGCAGTTGTTCCGGGCGCACTAGTACCGGAAGCGAATCGTCGCACGCCGTCAGGCGATCGAGACGAGGCCGAGGTCGGCGGGCGTCGCGAGCAGTTCGTGGTTCGGCACGATGCGCACGTTGTATCCGAATCCGCCTGCCCGATCCAAGCGCACCGTGCCGGCGAACACGATCGCGTCGCTTTGTGTCTCGTCCAGCTCCAGCCGCAAGCGCCGGATGTCGACGAGCCGATCGCCGTCCTGTGCCCGGCCGTACACGAGTTCGACCTTGACGTCGTCCGGCTTCAAGTCCCCGAGCTCCACGATCGCGCGCACCGCGAGTTCGTCACCCACTTGCGGCACAACATCGACGCCCCCGGATTCCACGTGGGCGACGTGCACTTCGGGCCACGCCTCGCGCACGCGCTCGATCCACGCGGCGAGCTTCCTGCCCCCGGCGAAACCGGATGCGGCGACAGCGCGCCCGGCACGTGCCGCGGGCAGGTAGAGGTTCTCGACGTACTGGCTCAGCATCCGCTCGGCGGACAGCTCTGGCGAGAGCGTGGCCAGGGTGTGCCGGATCATCTGCACCCAGCGGACCGGCACGCCGTCGGCGTCGCGTTCGTAGAACCGCGGCGCCACTTGATGCTCGATCAGGTCGTACAGGCTCTCGGCCTCCAGCTTGTCGCGCTCGGCGGCGTCGCCGGCGCTGTCGGCTGAGGGGATCGCCCATCCGTTCTCACCGTCGTAGTATTCGGCCCACCAGCCGTCGAGGATCGAGAGGTTGAGCGAGCCGTTGAGCGCTGCTTTCATGCCCGACGTGCCCGACGCTTCGAGCGGTCGCAGCGGATTGTTCAGCCACACGTCTGTTCCGGGGCACAGCAGCTTCGCCATGCCGATGTCGTAGTTCGGCAGGAACACGATGCGCTTTCGAACCTCGGGATCGGATGCGAAGCGCACGAGCTGCTGGATCAGCAGTTTGCCTTCTTCGTCTGCCGGATGCGACTTGCCGGCGACCACGAGTTGCACGGGACGCTCGGGGTGCGTGAGCAGCGAACGCAACCGGTCTTCGTCGTGCAGCATGAGGGTCAGGCGCTTGTATGTCGGCACCCGCCTGGCGAAGCCGATCGTGAGCACATCGGGGTCGAGCAGTTCGTCGAACCATGCCGGCACTCCCGCGCCCGGGTTCTGTTCCTCCCACGAGGCGATCATGCGCTTGCGCGCATCGGCCACCAATTGTGCGCGCAACCTGGCCTTGAGTTGCCACAAGTCCTCGTCGCCGATCTCGGGCGAGTTCCAATCGCTCGTGGTCGTGTCCCAGCTGCCGAGCTTGTCCGAGACCAGATCGAGCAGCATCGGATCGGTCCAGGTCGCCGCGTGCACGCCGTTCGTGATCGAGCCGATCGGCACGTCTTCGGCATCGAAGCCAGGCCACAGCGCACCGAACATCTCGCGGCTCACCTCGCCATGCAACTTCGAGACGCCGTTCGCGCGTTGCGCCAGCCGCAATCCCATCACGGCCATGTTGAACGTGTTCTCGTCCCCGCCCTCGTAGTCCTCGCGACCGAGGGCAAGCACGTCATCGAGGTCGACGCCGGGCAGGATGTCGGTGGAGAAGTAGCGCTCGATCAGGGGCAGATCGAACCGGTCGATGCCCGCGGGCACCGGCGTGTGGGTGGTGAACACCGTACCCGCGCGAACCACTT
>CAYRUW010000068.1:0-7823 GCA_964427465.1 uncultured Diaminobutyricimonas sp. | reverse complement strand
CCGAACTCCGAGCTCGATCGACGCGGGCTCATGCAACGCAAAGGGTTCCCCGAGAGCTACGACCGGCGTGCACTACTGCGGTTCGTCAGCCAGATCAAAGGCGGCGCGAGCGAAGTGACCGCTCCCGTGTATTCGCACTTGACCTACGACATAGTTCCCGGCGAGCACATCGTCGTACGCCGGCCGGACGTGCTCATCGTCGAAGGACTCAACGTGCTGCAACCCCCGGCCACCGGCAGGAGCCTCGCGGTGAGCGACCTGTTCGACTTCTCGGTCTACGTCGACGCACGCACCACCGACATCGCGCACTGGTACGAAGAGCGCTTTCTCAAACTGCAGCGCGGCGCTTTCGCCGACC
The DNA here is from genome assembly GCA_964427465.1 of uncultured Diaminobutyricimonas sp. GTDB lineage: Bacteria > Actinomycetota > Actinomycetes > Actinomycetales > Microbacteriaceae > Diaminobutyricimonas. The sequence continues at coordinate 7,465 of CAYRUW010000068.1, read as the reverse complement.
CCAAGTCGTATTTCCACCGCTATTCGATGCTCACCGAACAGCAGGCCCGCGATCAGGCGCGTGAACTGTGGTCGGGCATCAACGAGCCCAATCTCGTGCAGAACATCCTGCCGACCCGCTCGCGCGCGAAGCTCGTGCTGCGCAAGAACACCGATCACGCCGTCTCGACCGTGTTGTTGCGCAAGATCTGACCTAAACGTACGGCGGATGCGGCCGGCGCTCGCCCGTCGGCCCGTTCCTTGTGGCTAGGCGTTGAGCGCGAGACGCTCGCGCACGGTGTTCGCCAGTGAGCCGGCGATGCGCTCCGCGGTCGCCTGGTCGGTCGCCTCGACCATCACCCGCACCATCGGTTCGGTGCCGGAGGGGCGCAGCAGCACCCGCCCCGTCCCGTCCAGTTCCCGTTCGGCGAGCTTGACCGCCTCCGCGACGAGCTCGTCGTCGCCGAGACCGTGATGATTCACTCCGCGCACGTTCACGAGCACTTGCGGATACACCTTCATCGCCGAGGCGAGCTCGGCAAGCGTGCTGCCCGTCCGCGCCATCTGGGCAACCAGGTGCAGCCCGGTCAGGATGCCGTCGCCGGTCGTCGCGAACTCGGTCATGATCACGTGCCCGGACTGCTCGCCGCCGAGCGAGTAGCCGTGCTCCACGAGTTCCTCGAGCACGTAGCGATCGCCCACCTTGGTCTCGACCACCCGGATGTCGTTCTCCGACATCGCATGTTTCAGACCGAGATTGCTCATCACGGTCGTGACCAGGGTGCGCTTGGCGAGCGTCCCCCGCTCGGCCATCGCGAGGGCGAGGATCGCCATGATCTGGTCCCCATCGACCACGCGGCCTTCCGCGTCGATCGCCAGGCAGCGGTCCGCGTCTCCATCGTGCGCGATGCCCACATCGGCGCCGTGCTGCAGCACCGCTTCTGAGAGCCGATCGAGATGGGTAGAACCGACCCCGTCGTTGATGTTGATGCCGTCCGGTTCCGCGCCGATGACCGTGACTTGCGCCCCCGCATCCGTGAACACCTGGGGCGAGATGCCCGCGGCCGCACCGTTCGCGCAATCCAGAACGACGTGCAAACCAGCGAGCTGGTTCGGCAGCGTGCCCAGCAAGTGCACGACGTAGCGGTCCTCGGCGTCGGCGAAGCGGCGGATGCGGCCCACGTCCGCCCCGGTCGGGCTCAACCGCTCGGTGTCGAGCGCGGCCTCGATGCGGTCCTCGACCGCATCCGGGAGTTTGCGCCCACCCGAAGCGAAGAACTTGATGCCATTGTCGGGAGCGGGGTTGTGCGAGGCCGAGATCATCACTCCGAAATCGGCTTCGATGTCGGCGACCAGGAACGCCGCAGCCGGGGTCGGGATGACGCCCGCGTCGAGCACGTCGACCCCGGAACTTGCCAGTCCCGCGGCCACAGCCGAGGTGAGGAACTCGCCGGAAACCCTCGGGTCCCTTGCGACGACGGCGACCGGACGGCGCCCTTCTGCACGTCTGGCCTCCGCACGGCGACCGCGCGTGAGCACCACGGCGCTCGCTTGCGCGAGAGACAGTGCGAGGTTCGCCGTCAACTCAGTGCCCGCGAGCCCGCGGACACCATCCGTACCGAACAGTCGAGGCATTCTCCCGCCCGCGCGCCCGGACTAGCGCTTCGAGAACTGAGGAGCCTTACGCGCCTTCTTCAGACCCGCCTTCTTGCGTTCCTTCACCCGCGCGTCACGGCTGAGGAATCCGGCCTTCTTAAGGCCCGGCCGGTTGTTCTCCACATCGATCTCGTTGAGCGCGCGCGCAATGCCGAGGCGAAGCGCGCCGGCCTGGCCGGAAGGCCCGCCGCCGGTGATCCGGGCGGTCACGTCGTAACTGCCGACCAGATCGAGCACCTTGAACGGGTCGTTGATCAGCTGCTGGTGCAGTCGGTTCGGGAAGTACTCTTCCAGCGACCGGCCGTTGACCGAGAAGCTCCCGCTCCCGGGAACCAAGCGCACCCGTGCGATGGCCTGCTTGCGCCGGCCCACGGCGCTGCCCGAGACGTTGAGCGCCCTCGGCGCACGCGGTGCGGCCTGCTCTTCCGGGGTCTCCGTCGAATAGTTCGACGCGACCTCGTCGGGCAGGGAGTCTGCGATCTTCGCCACTGTCATGAATCCTTACGTCTTGCGGGCGCTACTGGGCGACCTGGTCGAGAGTATAGGTCTTCGGCTGCTGTGCAGCATGGGGGTGCTCGGCACCCGCGTAGACCTTGAGCTTCTTGATCTGGGCACGGCCCAGCGAGTTCTTCGGCAGCATCCCGCGGACCGCTTTCTCGACAGCGCGAGTGGGGTGCTTCTCGAGCATCTCCTCATAGCTGGTCGCGGTGATGCCACCCGGGTACCCGGAGTGCCGGTAGGCGATCTTCTTCTGCGCCTTAGAGCCGGTGAGGGCTACCTTGTCGGCGTTGACGATGATGACGAAATCGCCGGTGTCGACGTGCGGTGCGAACGTCGGCTTGTGCTTGCCGCGCAGCAGCGCGGCGGTGTGGCTGGCCAAGCGACCCAGTACGACGTCGGTCGCGTCGATGACCACCCATTCGCGCTGGATGTCAGCGGGCTTGGGCGAGAATGTGCGCGTCACAATGCTGCTTTCTTGTCGAGGTGTTCGTGAATCCCGCTCCGGTGCAGATTCTTTGCAGAACATGCTGGTGGAGGGCTCAACCTGTGTCGCGATCGCGCCGCACGGGAGCGCCGACACAACCTCGCTAGGTTAGTCGATCGTGCGACGAACGGTCAAACCGTCGCCCAGTTCCCCGGCAGTTCGCCGTGCCTTCGTCTGCTCGGCGCGAGCGGCCAGCTCGCCCGGCTCCGGGTAGCCCACCTCGACCAGGGTGAGACCCTTCGCCGGGGCGACGATGAAGTCGCTGCCGCGCTGGGTTCGATCGCGGATGCCGACCAGATCGGCTGGACTCAGCTTGCCCTGCCCGACCGCGAGGCACGCCCCCACGAGCGCGCGCACCATGCTGTGGCAGAACGCGTCGGCCTTCACGTGCGCCACGAGCACCCCGGTCTCGTCGCGGCGCCAGTCGAACTCCTGCAGATCGCGGATCGTCGTGGCGCCATCGCGAGCCCGGCAGAACGAAGCCCAATCGTGCAGCCCGGTGAGCGCTGCCGCCGCGTGCGACATCGCCGCTGCATCGAGCGCGGCCGGGAACCACAGGGTGTGGTTCTGCAGTAGCGGATTGCGCTCGGCGTCCGCATCGGCCACGCGGTACTCGTAGCGTCGCCAGATGGCCGAGAACCGGGCGTCGAACCCGGCCGGCGCGAATTGCGTGCGAGCGACATAGAGGTCGCTGCTGAGCCCCGCGATCCCGTTGAGCCGGCTGGCGAGCGCGGCAGGGCCGGCCGCTCGCTTCGCCCGTCGCTTGCCACGCTGTGCGTCAAGGCTCGCGAGCTGCTCGGCGGTGAGGTCCAGATGGGCGACCTGCCCGGTCGCGTGCACTCCGGCATCCGTTCGTCCGGCGACGACGAGCCTCGGTGCGGGCGGATGCCGCCGGAACACCGTCGCGAGCGCGCTCTCCAGCTCGCCCTGCACCGTGCGCAGGCCCGGCTGCCGGCTCCAGCCCGTGAACCCGCCGCCGTCGTAGGCGACGTCGAGCCGCAGCCGTATGCTCCGTTCGTCGTCCGCCACCCGGCCGAGTTTATCCGCCGACTTCAGATGGTCCGGGTCAGCACCAAGGTGAGCAATATCGCCACCGTCAAAACGCCGATACCCGTCAGCACCCATCCGATGATCACCGCTGCCAGTGCCATGCCGTGACCCTGCTCGCCGGTCCGGCGAATCTGCGAGAGCGCGACATGGCCGAGGATGAGGCCCACGACCGAGCTGAAGAACACGACGATGATCGAGGCGAGCGCGAGACCATTCGTGTGCGCACTGCTCCCGGAGGGTTCAACGACCGGTGCCGGCTTGCGAGCTTTGGACGACAAAGAGATGCCGACGATCGCGAGCACCAGGCCGACGACGGCCAAGATCAACGCGAGCCAGCCGCTCAGGCCGAACACTGGCAGAACTAGTTCAACTGTCGCTACCGCGATCGCGGCGATACCGAGGACGACCGCACCAATGCGCTTGTTCCTCGCTCCGAAGACCCACGCCAAGACGGCGAGCGCGATCGTGATGATCACAAGGGCCAGCATCACTGGATCCACATTCGACTCCTCACACAAGCGAAGCCCAGGGCTGCTCCGCGTCACTCCTGTTTAGCAGCGGCCGCGGCTCGTGCACCCGCATTTCTCGCCGCCCAGTTCGGGGGGTCTTCGCTCGCCCGTTGAGCTGACGGACAGGTCAGCGGGCACCATAGTGGGGTGGACTCGACGATCCCGTTTCCGGTCAGCCCCATGCTCGCGCGGGCGACCGACGAGGTGCCGCTGCCAGACAGCGTCGACGGCGGGCTGTGCTACGAACCGAAATGGGACGGCTTCCGGTCGATCGTGTACTACGACGGCGTAGACGTGGAACTCGGCAGCCGAGGCTCGAAGATGCTCACCCGCTACTTTCCCGAACTCGTCGAGACGTTCCGGGCGCAATTGCCCGGGCCGTGCGTGCTCGACGGCGAGATCGTCGTAAGGCAGGGCGCGGCCGGTGCCGAAAGACTCGACTGGGAGGCTCTCTCGCAGCGAATCCACCCGGCGGAGACTCGCGTGCGCAAGCTCTCGGTCGAGACGCCCGCATCGTTCGTGGCGTTCGATGTGCTCGCCCACGGCGGAAAGCCGCTGCTGGACGAGCCGTTCGAGCGCCGGCGCGAGCTGCTCGAAGACGTGCTCGCCGGGGCGCGCGCGCCTCTGCACATCACCCAGACCACGCGCGACGTCGAACTCGCCAGGCGCTGGCTCGTGGAGTTCGAGGGCGCCGGCCTCGACGGGGTCGTGGCAAAGCCCTTGCAGGCGAAGTACGCGCCTGGCAAGCGGACGATGTTCAAGACCAAGCACTCCCGGGACGCCGACGTCGTACTGCTCGGCTACCGCATCCACAAGAGCGGCCGGGGCGTCGGCTCACTGCTCGTCGGGCTCTACGACGAGTCCGGCCACTTGCGCAATATCGGCGGAGTCTCCGCGTTCTCGAATGCGCGCCGGCTCGCCCTGATAGACGAACTCGAGCCGCTCGTCGCGCGCGACGCATCCGGCGCACCCGTGAAGGGCGAGACCGACCGCAGCCGGTTCTCGTCAGGCAAAGACGTGTCGTTCGTCAAGCTCGAACCGGAACGCGTGCTCGAGGTGCGCTACGACCAGATGGAGGGCATGCGCTTTCGGCATTCCGCGCAATTCGTGCGGTGGCGGCCGGACCGCGATCCGCGTTCGTGCACATTCGATCAGCTCGATCGTCCAGTGGCGTACGACCTCAGCAAAGTGTTCGACTGACGGCGCGGCCACGTCCCGTGGCAAGAACGACAGGAAGGCCTCGGGTCAGCTCGGGCGCGCCCGGCTCGGTTGCACTCGCGGGGGCTCGCCAGGCATCTTCGGGTAGTCCGGCGGGAACGGCATCTCGCCGAGGCCGTTCTTGAGGTCGCGTTCCCACCATTCCAGCAGCGGCTCCAGGGCGGCCGGCTCCTGGTGCATTCGCGCCCAGGGGTCCCCCACTTCGTGCAACCGGGTCGGCACGGTGAGCAGCGTGAGCTCGCGCGGATCGGCATCCGGCAGTTCCTCCCACGCGACCGGGCACGACACGGGAGCGTGCGGAAGGGCCCGGGGGCTGTAGGCGCCCGCGATCGTGCGGTCACGTGCCGCCTGGTTGAAGTCGACGAACACGCGTTCGCCGCGTTCCTCCTTCCACCACGCGGTCGTTACCGCTTCAGGCATGCGTCGTTCGAGCTCGCGAGCCGCCGCGATCACCGCATGACGCACGTCGTTGAACTCGTGGTCGGGAACGATCGGGGCGAACACGTGCACCCCGCGATTGCCGGAAGTCTTCACGAACGCGGTCAGACCGGCCTCCGCTAGCACCTCGCGCAAGGCGAGTGCCGCGCGAACCGCATCCGGAAAGTCTGTACCCGGTTGCGGGTCGAGGTCGATCCGCAGTTGATCGGGATTGTCGACGTTCGACGTGCGCGAAGGCCACGGGTGGAAGACGATCGTGTTCATGTGCACCATCCACACCGCCGCCGCCGGCTCGTCGATCACGAGTTGCGGATGCGCGCGGGCGCTCGGGTAGGTGCACATGACCGAGCGGATGAAGTCGGGCACGCCGCGCGGCGGGTTCTTTGAGAAGAACCATTCGCCTTCGGCGCCGTCCGGGAAACGCTGCAATGACACCGGGCGGTCGCCGTTGGCACGAACGAACGCTTCGCCGACTTCGATCACGTAGTTGGCCAAGTCGAGTTTCGTGATGCCGGGCTCGGGCCACAGCACCCGCTCGGGACTCGACACGCGGATGCTGCGCGTTCCGTCCGGACCGGGAACCTCGAGGGTCACGGCGTTGCTCGCCATGCCCCCAAACCTACATACCGCAGCGGAATATGGCGCCCCTGGTCGTCAAATGACGTGAACGTTCGCAGCCACTCGGCACAATGGCGCGCCATATTCCGGTGAGTGCTACTGCTTGCTCGAGGAGGTCTTGCCCGGAGGCGGGTTCTCGCCCTTGGTGGCCTCTTCGGCGGCGGCGGACTCGGCCTGGGCCGCGGCCGCATCAGTCGGCTCGGCGGTCGCCGTGACAGGCACGTCGGTCGCCTGCGGGGTCTCGGTCACATCCGCGGTGTCTTCGGCGGCCGAGTCAGGGGACGCCGAAGACTCCGATGCGGTCGCCTCGTCGGCTGGAGCTGCGGGCTTGTCAGCCTTCGCGGCAGACTTCGGCGCCTTCGCGCGCTTCTGCACGGGCTCGAGCACGAGTTCGATCACTGCGAGCGGCGCGTTGTCGCCCTTGCGGTAGCCGACCTTGGTGATGCGCGTGTAACCGCCCTCGCGCTCGGCCACCAACGGCGCGATCTCGGTGAACAACTCGTGCACGACGCCCTTGTCCCGGATGACCGAGAGCACCCGGCGACGCGAGTGCAGATCCCCGCGCTTGGCGAAGGTGATCAGACGTTCGGCGAGCGGGCGGAGCCGCTTGGCCTTCGTCTCGGTCGTCGTGATGCTCTTGTGCGTGAACAGCGCACTCGCGAGGTTGGCGAGCAGCAGACGTTCGTGCGCAGGTCCTCCACCCAGGCGGGGCCCCTTGGTCGGCTTAGGCATTGTTTGTTCTCCAGTTCCAGGAAGGTCTTCGGCGGGTCAGACGGTCTCGTCGTCGTCGTAGCCGCCGTAGAAGTGGGCCCCGTCGAAACCGGGAACCGTGTCCTTGAGCGACAGCCCCATCTCGGTGAGCTTGTCCTTGACCTCGTCGACCGACTTCTGCCCGAAGTTGCGGATGTTCATCAGCTGGGTCTCGGAGAGGGCGACGAGCTCGCTCACCGTGTTGATGCCCTCACGCTTGAGGCAGTTGTAGCTGCGCACCGACAGGTCGAGGTCCTCGATCG
>CAYRUW010000067.1:0-7858 GCA_964427465.1 uncultured Diaminobutyricimonas sp. | reverse complement strand
AGAAGCGGCAAACTGGACCCGGTGATCGGCCGAGACGCCGAGATCCGCCGGGTCAGCCAAGTGCTCACTCGGCGCACTAAGAACAATCCCGTGCTGATCGGGGAGCCCGGCGTGGGCAAGACGGCGGTCGTGGAAGGCCTCGCCCAGCGGATAGTCGCCGGCGACGTCGCCGACTCGCTGAAAGACAAGCAGCTCGTCATGCTCGACCTCGCGGCGCTCGTGGCCGGCGCGAAATACCGGGGCGAGTTCGAAGAGCGCCTCAAGGCCGTGCTCAAAGAGATCAACGAGTCCGACGGCCAAGTGATCACGTTCATCGACGAGCTGCACACCCTCATGGGCGCCGGCGGCGGCGAAGGCTCGGTAGCTGCAGCCAACATGCTCAAGCCCATGCTCGCCCGCGGCGAACTGCGCATGATCGGCGCGACCACCCTCAACGAATACCGCGAGTATATCGAGAAAGACGCCGCGCTCGAGCGCCGGTTCCAGCAGGTCTACGTGGGCGAGCCGAACGTCGAAGACACGATCGCGATCCTGCGCGGGCTCAAAGAGCGTTACGAAGCACACCACAAAGTGGCGATAGCCGACTCGGCCCTGGTCGCTGCGGCATCCCTGTCGAATCGCTACATAACCGCACGCCAGCTTCCGGACAAGGCGATCGACCTCGTCGACGAGGCCGCGAGCCGGCTGAAGATGGAGATCGACTCGTCGCCGGTCGAGATCGACGAGCTCAAGCGCGCCGTCGACCGGCTCCGCGTCGAAGAACTCGCCTTGAAGAAAGAAAAAGACCCCGTCTCGCAAGCCAGGCTCGACAAGCTTCGCGACGACATGCGCGAACGGCAAGCCGCGCTCGACGAGCTCGAGAAGCGGTGGAAGGCCGAGAAGACGGCACTGCACGATGTCGGCGATCTCAAGATGCGGCTCAACGACGCGCGGATCGAACTCGATCGCGCGATGCGCGACCAGCGCTACCAGGACGCCTCGAAGCTCAACTACGAGGTGATCCCGGGCATCGAAAAGCGGCTCGCGGCAGCCGAGAAGGCCGAGTACGAAGGCCCGCGAATGGTCAACGACCAGGTCACTGAAGACGACATCGCCGCCGTCGTCGCGGCATGGACCGGCATTCCGGTCGACCGGCTCAAGCAAGGCGAGACCGAGAAGCTGCTCGCGCTGGAATCCGAGCTCTCGCGTCGCCTCGTCGGCCAGAAAGAGGCGGTGCGGGCCGTGAGCGAGGCCGTGCGCCGATCCCGGGCCGGCATCTCCGACCCCGGACGCCCAACCGGATCGTTCCTGTTCCTCGGCCCCACTGGCGTAGGCAAGACCGAGCTGGCCAAAGCGCTCGCCGAATACCTGTTCGACGACGAGAAGGCTCTCGTGCGCATCGACATGAGCGAATACGGCGAGAAGTTCTCCGTCTCCAGGCTCCTGGGCGCGCCGCCCGGCTACATCGGCTACGAGCAGGGCGGGCAATTGACCGAATCGGTGCGGCGCCGGCCGTACTCGGTGATCCTGCTCGATGAGGTCGAGAAGGCGCATCCCGAGGTGTTCGATGTGCTCCTGCAAGTGCTCGATGACGGCAGGCTCACCGACGGCCAGGGTCGCACCGTCGACTTCAGGAACACCATCCTGATCCTCACGAGCAACCTCGGCAGCCACGTTCTGACCGATCAGAGCCTCGGCTGGGACGAGAAGCAGCACGCGGTGCAGGAGCTCGTGCGGCAGTCGTTCAAACCCGAGTTCGTGAACCGGCTCGACGATATCGTCGTGTTCGCTCCGCTGACCACAGAGGATCTGGGCCAGATCGTCGAACTCAACATCGATCGTCTCGGCGACCGGCTCGAAGACCGGCGACTCGACCTCGCGGTCACCCCCGCAGCCAGGCTCTGGCTCGCCGAGCGCGGCTACGACCCGGTGTATGGGGCCCGGCCGTTGCGCCGGCTGATGCAGCGCGAGATCGACGACCGCCTGGCCAAGTCGCTGCTCGCGGGCGAGATACGCGACGGCGATACAGTGCGAGTCGACGTCGACGGCGACAACTTGACCGTGACGCGGATGGAACCCGTCACGCTCTAGCATCCGGCCCGCTGGCGTCCCGCCCGCACGACGGGCGCGCCCGCGCACGCGCTGCGCGAACTCAGGCGAGTGCGGGCATGACCTCGCGTTCGAACAATTCGATACTCGAACGATCGTAAGCGGCCTCGGGGAAGTACAGGATCGCGTAGCTCATCCCGAGCGAGTGCATTTCCCGCATCCGCTCCACCACTTGCTCGGGAGTGCCGACCGCGAGCGCTTTCCGGCTGCGATAGCTGCGCGCGTAGCGTTGTGCCGTCTCCGCGCCGAGATACGGCTCGAGCCGCGCTTCGAGCGCGTCGATTCGCTCTTGCACCTCACGTTCGGTGGGCGCGACGATCGACGAGTAATTCGCGCTGCGCACGATCGCGTCGAAGTCGGTGCCCACGTCTCTCGTGTGCTCGCGCAAGATCGCGCTCTTGCGTTCGAAAGCCTCCGGCCAGCCGTCGAAGTTCGTGTACTGCGCGTACTTCGCCGCGATCCGCAACGTGACCTTCTCGCCGCCACCGGCGACCCAGATCGGAATGCCCTCCGGTTGCAGCGGTAACGGCTGCACTATCGCGCCGTCCACCTGGTAGTGCTCGCCGTGCAAGGTCGCGTTGCCCGTGCTCCAGGCTTGCTTCATGATTTGCACGCCCTCATCGAGACGGGCCAGCCGCTCGCCCGCCCTGGGGAAGCCGTAGCCGTAGGCACGCCACTCGTGCTCGTACCAGCCGCCGCCGATTCCCATCTCGATGCGGCCGCCCGAGACGATGTCGCAAGTCGCCGCGACCTTCGCAAGATATGCCGGGTTCCGGTAGCTCATGCACGTGCACATCTGCCCGAGCCGCACGCGCTTGGTGCTCGCCGCGAACGCCGCCATCAGGCTCCACGCCTCGTGGGTCGCCTCTTGAGTCGGCACCGGCGTGGTGTGGAAGTGGTCGAAGACCCAGATCGACTCCCACGGCCCCGCATCGGCGTGCTGGGCGATGCCGTCCATCGCCGCCCAATGTCGGGCCGGGTCGATTCCGACCAGATCGTGACGCCACCCTTGCGGAACGAAAAGACCGAACCTCATCCTCCCAGCCTATGAGGTGCGAGCCGCCGGTCAGGCGCTGAGTGCTTCGCCGAGCTTCACCCGGGCGCCTGTGCGCAACAACGAGTTCGAGTAGATGCGCGATCCGACGGCGACGACCAGCAGCGTGGTCGCGACCATCACGCCGAGCGACAGCAGCGGCTCCCACCACTCGGCCGCGCCGAGGAAAATGCGCATGGGCATACCGACCGGCGCCGAGAACGGCACGTACGACATGACGCCGAGCACGAGCTCGTTGTTGTTGAAGACGATCACGAGAATGTACGGCAGCATCACGAGCATGGTCACCGGCGAAGTCACCGCGCCGACATCCTCTTGCCGGGAGACGAGCGCCGCGGTCGCAGCGAACATTGCCGCGAGCAGCACGAAACCGACGACGAAGAACAGGATGAACCAGCCCACCGACGGACCGAGGTCGGAGAGCAGGATGTCTTGCTCGGTCACCAGCAGGCCGAGCGTCGCGAGAACGGCGATCGCCACGATCTGCCCGAAGGCGAGCACGCTGTTGCCTAAGACCTTGCCGGCCAGGAGCGCGCGAGCGGGAATCGCCGACATCAGGATCTCGACCACTCTGGTCTGCTTCTCTTCGACGACGCTCTGCGCGATCGTCTGGCCGAAAGTCAGAGCAGACATGAAGAACACGATGCCGAAGCCGATCGCGACGAGGTAGATCAAGAACGGATTCTGCGCGTCGGGTTCGAGCAGCCGCACGTCAGGGCTCGTGCTCAACAGCTGGATCAGCCCGCCGGGCGGTGAATCGAGGGCGACGATCTCAAGCCCCGCCGGTGCGCCGGGGTCTGGCAGCACCGCGGCATCCACTTCGCCGTCGCGCACGAGCCGCTCCGCCTCTGCGGCGCTGCCGGCCTCGGTCACCTCGAGTCCGGGCAGTTCTGCGAGCTGCGCGTGCGCATCGCCGACCGCGGCCACGGGCATGTCGGAGTCGAACCGCGAACTGAACCCGCCGATCACGATCGAGGCGAGAACCGCGAGCATGAGAATGCCGGTCGAGATCAGGAAGGCCTTGCTGCGCAATCGCATCCGGATCTCCCGGGCGGCGACCAGTCCTACCACTTGCTGGAAACCCAGGTCGGGTGCAGCCGTGCTGCGGGGCGTCGTGGTGCTCTGCGTCATCGGATGACCTCCTTGAAGATCTGGGTGAGCGAGGGATGCCGTGGTGCGAAGCTCTCGACCGGTCCGGTCTCGATCGCCTTGCGAAGCACCGTCTGCGCGATGTCGTCGCTTTCCACCTCGAAGAGCGCGTAGCCGCCGTCGAACTCGAGCACGTGCACTCCAGGGACATCGCGCACCCAGCCCGCGTCGCCGGGCAGCACGAGCTCGTACTGGGAACCGGAGTTCTCGGCACGCAGCCGTTCCCGGGAACCGCTGGCCCGGATCGAACCGTCGGCGATCACCACGAGGTCATCGCAAAGACGCTCGACCACATCGAGCTGGTGGCTCGAGAACAGCACGGGAGCCCCGCCAGCCGCAGCTTCCTGCAGCACGCCGAGCACGGTTTCCACGGCCAGCGGGTCGAGACCGGAGAACGGCTCGTCGAGCACGAGCACTTCGGGCTCGTGCACAAGCGCAGCCGCGATCTGCGCGCGCTGCTGGTTGCCAAGCGAGAGACTCTCCACTGCGTCGTCTGCCCGTTCGGCGAGCCCCAGCCGGTCGAGCAGCCGTTCCGCGCTGGATCTGGCGTGCTGCTTGCTCATCCCGTGCAGCCGGCCGAGGTACTCGAGTTGCTCGGCCACGTGCATTTTCGGGTACAGGCCACGCTCCTCGGGCATGTAGCCGAACCGCCTGCGGTCGCTTGCGCTGAGCGGCTCGCCGTTGAGCGTGACCTGTCCCGCATCCGGGGCGAGCACGCCCAGCACGATGCGCATGGCCGTGGTCTTGCCGGCACCGTTGCCGCCCACGAATCCGGTGAGCCGGCCGGCGCCGACCTCGAAACTCACCTCACGCAGCGCCGGCCGGTCACCGAAACTCTTCGACACGCCTTCGATCCTGAGCATGCGCCGCCCCTCTCGTCGCCCCCAACGCTATGGGCCGCGAGCGAGTGGTTGCATCCCCCTCGGGGCTGGTCGTGTCTCCGACCGCCGAGGGAGCCGCACCGAGCCTCACCCCGGCGCTTGATGTCAGTTCGAGCCCGGCACCGCCACGCCGTGCTCGTACGCGTAGACCACCGCTTGGATGCGGTCCCGCAAGCCGAGCTTGAGCAGCACCTTCGAGACATGCGTCTTCACTGTCGCCTCGCCGAGGAACAACTTCGCCGCAATCTCGGAATTGCTCATCCCCTTCGCGACGAGACCGAGCACTTCGAGTTCGCGTTCGGTCAGGGCTGCCACAGCGCGATCGGGATCGATCATGGGCGTACGGGTGAACCTCTCGATCACCCGGCGCGTAACGTCGGGCGAGAGCAAGGCGTCGCCGCCGGCCACGACCTGCACCGCTTCGACGAGCTTTTCCGGGTTCGTGTTCTTCAACAGGAACCCGCTCGCGCCGGCCTTCAACGCCTCGAACAAATAGTCGTCGCGGTCGAACGTGGTGAGCACGAGCACCGCCGGTCCGCCCTGTATTCCGGCGATGCCGCGAGCGGCCTCGAGCCCGTCCATTCCGGGCATTTGCACATCGAGGCAGACCACGTCGGGCGCGAGCTCGCGCGCGAGCTGTACCGCTTCGTGTCCGTCGCGGGCCTCACCGACCACATCGATGCCCGGCTCGCTTTCGAGGATCATCCGAAAGCCGCGGCGCACGAGGTCCTGGTCGTCGGCCAGGAGCACGCGAATCGCGGTCATCGCACGACCCCGGCGGGGATCGCGACGCGCACGAGATAGCCGCCGCGCTGCCGGGGGCCGATCTCGATGCTACCGCCGACGGCGTTCGCACGTTCGCGCATCCCGATATGGCCGAGTCCAGCGCCGTTGCTCGCCGCGACGCGGGCGCCACCGGTGTCGGTCACCTCGAGCTCGACCGACTCATCGCGGTAGCGCAAGCGGATGTCGAGCTTCGCGGATGCGCCGGCGTGCTTGATCGTGTTGGTCACCGCCTCTTGTGCGATCCGGTACACGGTCACATCCACCGTGCCCGGCAGGTCCCGTGGCTCGCCGACCACTTTCAGCCCGGCCTGGAGCCCGGCGTTCTCCGCCTGCCGGACGAGCTCCGGCAGTTGCTGAACGCCCCGGGTGCTCGGGCTGTCCGCGGCCGCATCGGGCGAGCCCTCGTCGCGCAGCGTTGAGAGCATCCGATGCAGTTCGTCGACCGCCTGTCGCGCGTTCGATTCGACGATCTCGAGCGCTTCCTTGGCCTCGCGCGCATCGGTCGCGAGCACGCGTCTGGCCGCTCCGGCCTGCACGCCCATCACCGAGACATGGTGTGCGACGACGTCGTGCAGGTCGCGCGCGATGCGCAGCCGGTCGAGTGCGACCGCTTGCTCGGCGCTGCGCTCGCGTTCGGCGACGAGTTCGACGGTGCGCGCTTCCAGCGCGGCGCGTTCCCGGGCCGAAGCCCAGGCGCGATCGCCGAAGTAGTAGCCGGCGCCGAAGTAGAGCAGGTTCGTCATGAGCGAGATCAACTGCACCGCCACGAACGGGGAGACGATTCCGTCCCGGTCCAGCCCTGGCAGGGCGGCGGGGTCCGACGCTCGCGCGACGATCTCCACGAAGATCCAGGCGAAGATTCCCGCGATGATGAGCACCCGCACGACATGCGCACGAGTACGATTGCGGCCCCACGCACCGATCGAGTAGAACGCGATGAACAGGTTGATGTTTGCGAAGAAGATCTCGGGCACCTGCAGGATCTGCGCACCCGCGAACACGACGGTGACGATGACCGCAGTCGCTTCCGGCCAGCGGCGACGCACAGCGAGAGGTCCCGTGCTGCCGAGCACGTATAGAGCGCACAACCACCACTGGGCCGGGTCTTCGTAGACGCCCGCGGTGGCGAACAACAGCAGACTCAGCGTCGTGCCGGCCGCGAGCGCCGCCGCGAGCAGCGCGTCGCGGCGGTACCCTGCGATCCCGGGCAGCGGTCGGCGCCAGTCCGCACCGAGCGGGTCCGGCAATCCGGCCCGCCGCGCTTGTTGCGTGGTCACCGTCTCACGCTATCCGTCGACGTGCGCCGTGGCACGCTTCAGAACACCATGGGCCGGTCGTGGCCGGGGTCGAGGTCCAGGTCGACGACGACCGGCACGTGATCGCTGGGCGCGTCGCCTTTTCGCTCGTCCCGGTGGATGGCCGCATCGACGACCAATTCGGCGAAGTCGTGCGAGCCGAGGATGAAGTCGATGCGCATCCCCTCGTTTCGCACGAACCGGAGTTGCTTGTAGTCCCAGTAGGTGAAGCCCTCGGGCACCCGTTCGCGCACCACGTCTTGGAGGCCGGAAGCCAGCAGCGCGGCGAACGCTTCCCGTTCCGGCACGGACACGTGGGTGTGCCCGGCGAACGCACGGATGTCCCACACATCGGAATCCAGTGGCGCGATGTTGAAGTCGCCCATGAGCGCGAGCGGCATGCCGGGGTTGGCTGCGAGCCAGGCCTTCGTCGAGGCAGCGAGCCGGTCGAGCCACTCGAGCTTGTAGTGATAGTGCGGATGCCCGACCTCGCGCCCGTTCGGCACGTAGAGACTCCACAGCCGCACGCCGTTCACGGTGACCCCCAGTGCACGTGCCTCTTGGGGCAGCGAGCCGTCGGCGAGCGGCTTGCCGAACCCGGGCGA
>CAYRUW010000066.1:0-8030 GCA_964427465.1 uncultured Diaminobutyricimonas sp. | reverse complement strand
GGAACAATCGCTCGTCCTGCCGGACCAGCCCCTGCCAATCCTCGATGCCCACCGCGCGAAACGCCGCCGCCACGAACTCGGCGACCGAATGCGACTCACCCGTGGCCACGACATAGTCGTCGGCACGCGCCGCATTCGCGATGAGTTCGATCGCACGAGCATAGTCGGGCGCCCAGCCCCAGTCGCGACGCACCTCGAGATTGCCCAGTTCGAGCACGTCTTGCCTACCCGCCGCGATCCGGGCAACGCCCCGGGTGATCTTGCGGGTGACGAAAGTCTCGGGTCGCCGCGGCGACTCATGGTTGTACAAGATGCAGCTCGAGGAATGCAGCCCGAGCTCTCGATAGACACCGACCAGATGGTGGGCGTACGCCTTCGCCGCGCCGTAAGGGTTCGTCGGCCGGATCGGCGTCTGCTCGTTCTGCGGAGTCTCAGCCGGAATCCCGAACATCTCTGCGCTGGAGGCTTGCACGAACGCGACGGGCTTTCCGGCCGAACGCTGTACTTCGATCGCCGCTTCGAGCAGAACGGCAACGGAGTACCCAGTCACTCGCGCGGTCAAGAGTGGCTGGGACCACGACTCGCTCACCGAGGTGAGCCCGCCCAGGTTGAATATCGCATCCGGCTGGACCTCGAGCACTGCGTCTTGCAATCGCTTCTCGTCGGCCAGGTCGGCTTCGATGAGTTCGGCTTGCGGGAGCGTGTGGTTCAGCCACGCCCTGTTCGAATCGCCCGGGCGGACCAGGCCGTGCAAATGCCACCCCGAGTCGAGCAGACGCTCCGCGAGATAGCTTCCCGTCTGACCGGTGATCCCAGTGAGCAGCGCGCGTGCCATGAGTCGGTTCGACCGCTCAGACCGCGCCGCTGCGGACTCGTTCCAGGTCGGCGTCGACCATCATCCGCACGAGGGCAGGAAAGTCCACCTTGGGCGACCAGCCGAGCCGCTCACGTGCCTTCGAGGCATCCCCGATGAGCAAGTCGACTTCGGCCGGGCGCAGGAAAGCCGGGTCCTGGTAGACGAGCGGCTCCCAGTCGGATATGCCGACATGACCGAAGGCGACGTCGAGGAACTCGCGCACCGAGTGGGTCTGGCTGGTAGAGACGACGTAGTCATCCGCCTCATCCTGTTGAAGCATGAGCCACATGGCCTCGACATAGTCGCCTGCGTACCCCCAGTCGCGTTTCGCGTCGAGGTTGCCGAGCGAGATGCTCTCTTGCTGCCCCTCGGCGATCCGTGCCACCGCGAGGCTGATCTTCCGGGTCACGAACTCGGGACCGCGCATGGGTGATTCGTGATTGAACAAGATGCCAGAAGAGGCGTGCATGCCGTACGACTCGCGATAGTTGATCGTCATGTAGTGGCCGAACACCTTGGCGACCCCGTACGGCGATCGCGGCCACAGCAGCGTCGACTCGCGCTGGGGAACCTGCTGCACCTTGCCGAACATCTCGGAACTCGAGGCCTGATAGAAGCGGACCGAGCCGATGTCGTCCCCCGCGTAGAGCCTGGTCGCCTCGAGCGCATTGAGCACGCCCTTCGCGGTGACCTCCGACGTCACCGAAGCGTTCTCCCAGGAGTAGGCGACGAACGAGATCGCGCCGAGGTTGTACACCTCGTGCGGCTGGCTCGCGTCGAGCGCGCGGACCAGGCTCGACAGATCGACCAGATCGCCGGTCAGGATCCGCACTTCGGGAAGCTCGCGTTTCAAGAACTCGATCTTCGGGTTGTTCTGCCCGCGGACCAGCCCGAACACCTCGTAGCCTTTGCTGAGCAGCAATTTGCTCAAGTAGTAGCCGTCTTGACCGGTCACGCCGGTGATCAGAGCACGCTTCATGTAGGCAGATTCCCATTTCCTCGGCCGCGGAGCCCCCATACCTCTCGGTCGGGACGCTGATCGAGTCTACTTGGCCGCGACTGACTTGCAGCTTCGATGGCGCGAGCATGCCCGGCATAATGGCCTGAGGCCAGCCCGACCACCACGAAAGCACCAATCGTTGACCATGCGATCCGCCGTCCTCATCGACGCGACCTCGACACCTCGGGACCTGGGTGGTGTGGGCCGCTACATCGAGGAACTCGTGGCGAAACTCGACAAGAGCCCGCGACTGGAACTCATGATCGTGGCGAAACCGAGCGAGGCGGAACGGATGCGCCGGCTCGCGCCGGCTTCGAAAGTGATCGTCGCCGCCAGGCTCACCCGGTTCCGGCCTTTCCGGCTCATCTGGGAACAGGTCGGACTGCCGGCGATCGCACGGCGAATGCGAGCGGAGGCGGTGCTCGCACCGCACTACACCTTGCCGCTGCTGTTGCGCCGCCGCACTGTGGTCACCCTGCACGACGCGACCTTCTTCACCGACCCCGCAGTGCACCGGGTGGCGAAGCGGGTGTTCTTCCGCGTGTGGACCCGGCTCTCGCTCCGGCTCGCCGCTGGCTGCATTGTGCCTTCCGAGGCGACCAAGCAAGAACTGTGCCGGGAGGTGCGGGTCGCGCCCGGGCGGCTGGCCGTCATCCCGCACGGAGTGGACTTCGACAGGTTCCGTCCGCCGACCGATCCCGAGCGGGAACGGCTCGCGGCGATCGTGGGGTCGCCGCACTGGATCGCGTTCTTGGGCACTCTGGAGCCGCGCAAGAACCTGAAATCGCTCGTGCGGGCTTTCGACCGGCTCTACACGGAGAACGCGAACACCATCCCGGACCTCACTCTCGCTCTCGCGGGCGCGCCCGGCTGGGACGACGAGCTGAAAGCGACGATCGATCGTGCCGAGCACTCGGACCGCATCGCCACGATCGGGTATCTGCCGAGTGAAGACCTCCCCGGGTTCCTCGGCGGCTCGGTCGTGACGTGCTATCCGAGTCTTGGCGAAGGCTTCGGCCTGCCAGTGCTCGAGGCAATGGCTTGCGGCGCCGCCGTGCTCACCACCCGGCGCTTGGCCTTGCCCGAGGTCGGCGGAGACGCGGTCGCGTACGCCGAGCCCGACAGCGAGTCTCTCGCCCGTGCTCTGGCGGAGTTGCTCGCCGATCCGGCACGACGCGCGCAACTCGGCCGCCGGGCGCGTGAGCGCGCAGTTCAGTTCAGCTGGGACGCCTCCGCCGAAGCGCACGCCGAAGTCCTCCTTCAAGCAGCCCGCGCAGGAGTTGCGAGATGAGCGCGAACGAGACCGGCAGGACTGTCGGGATCGTGGTGGTCACCTACAATCCGGGGCACCGCTTGCACGCGTTCCTGGATTCGGTTGCTGACGCGAGCGAACAAAGCGTACGCGTGGTGGTCGCCGACAACGGCTCCACAGACGGCGCACCGCAGCACGCTGCGCGCGAGCGTGCGAACGTGTCATTGCTGGTCGATCCGAGCAACCCCGGATATGGGACCGCGGCGAACGCCGGAGCGGCAGTGCTGGGCCCGGACGTGGACTGGTACCTGATCTGCAACCCGGACCTCGAGTTCTCGCCCGGCGCCATCGACACCCTCGTCGACTCCGCGTGCAAGTGGGACGATGTCGGCTCCGCCGGACCGCAGATCCTGAACGCGGACGGTCAGCGCTATCCGTCGGCGCGAGAGCTGCCATCGCTGCGCATCGGCATCGGGCACGCGGTCTTCGTGGGCGCATGGCCCAAGAATCCGTGGACCCGCCGGTACACCCAGCACGACGAGCTGAGCGACTCAGCGGTGCCGAAGGCGGTCGGGTGGCTCTCAGGTGCTTGCCTGCTCGTGCGCCGAGACGCCTGGGAGAAGCTCGGCGGCTTCGACGAGGACTTCTTCATGTACTTCGAAGACGTGGACCTGGGCGCCCGGCTCGGAAAGGCTGGCTACCTCAACGTCTATGTGCCGCAGAGCGTTGTGGTGCACGAAGGCGCGACGAGCACTTCGCAACATCCCGAGCGCATGCTGCGAGCGCACCACAAGAGCGCAATGCAGTATCTGGCCAAGAAGCACCCGCACTGGATCCTCGCGCCCGTTCGCCTGGCGTTGCGCCTCGGGCTCGCGGTGCGGTTGACGCTCATCCTGCGATCGCAGCGCAGACGGGCACGACGAACGGGACGGAGCCAATGAGACGCGCAGGAAGCGAGCCGGGCAAACGCATCACGATCGTCGGGCCGACCCATCCGTACACGGGCGGAATCGCTCAGCACAACACCCGACTTGCCCACGAGCTGACCGACGCGGGCGAAGAAGTCGCGATCGAATCCTGGCGCGCGCAATACCCCGGCTTCCTCTACAGGGGAACACCCCGGGTCCCTCGAGATCGTCCCGAGCTTGAGCCGTTCGGGACGGTCCGCGAAAAACTCGCCTGGTACTCACCCGCCTCGTGGATCGCAGCGGGATGGCGCGCGCGGCGAGCCGACGCGCTCGTGCTCACGATCGTCACCCCTTTCCATGCTGTGCCTTACTCCTTTATGCTCGCCGCCGCCGGCCACCACGCGACGCGAGTCGCCATGGTGCACAATGTGCTACCGCACGAGGAAGGACTCGCGGACCGCCTGCTCATGCGCTGGATCCTTCGCCGAATGGACTGCGTCATCGTGCACAGCGACCGCCAAGCACAATTGGCCCGCTCGCTCGGAATCGGAGGGAACCGGGTCCAAGTGGCCGAACTGCCCTTTCCCGGCATCGCTGCCGCCGAGCACGTTCCACCGCTGCCCTTCTCGCAGAACGGGGACACCGTGCGGTTGTTGTTCTTCGGTACTGTGCGCCCCTACAAAGGACTCGACAACCTGATCCGCGCATTGGCGCTCGTGCCGAAGGCGGAACTGACCGTCGCCGGCGACTTCTGGGAACCGGTGGACCACTACCTCGAACTCGCTCGTGACGCGGGCGTCGAGCATCGCGTCCACCTTGACCCCGGTTATGTCGATACGACAGCGATACCGGGCCTGTTCGAGCACAGCGATGCCCTAGTCATGCCCTATCGTTCCGGCACCGCCTCGATCGTCTCTGACCTCGCCTCGATGTACGCTCGGCCGGTGATAGTGACGGATGTGGGGACGCTGGCGGATGGGGTGCGCGACGGAGTGGACGGATTCGTCGTAGAGGCCGACAACGTGCCCGCTCTTGCCGAAGCACTCAACCGTCTTGCCGAGCCGGGAGTGCTGGCACGCCTCGCCGGCCAGGTCAATCGCGGTCAGGACAGGCAGACCAGGGAATGGTCGACCTATGTATCGACAGTGCAGGCGGCATTGTGAGCGCGCATGGTGACCGAGCCGGGCGGTCGACGATGAGACGAGTGCTCCGCTGGATGGTTCCGATCGTCTTCTACGTCGCGTTGGCGGTGTTCTTGGTCATCTACCTGATGTCCATCGACTACGACACTCTGCTCAGCATCGAATTCGACTGGTGGTTCATCGCAATCGCCACTTTCATCGGGATCGCGAACCGGTACTGGATGGTGCTCATTTGGCTGACCATCCTTCGCGGCCTCGGAGCGGGTCGCTTCGAGAATGTGCCGGCGCTCGCGCACGTCTACGCGAAGTCCTGGCTCGGCCGATACATCCCGGGAACCGCCCCGTGGATCCTGGGGAAGATCTACTTCGCGTCCCGGCAGGGGTTGTCGAAGAGCAAGCTGGCCGTGAGCTCGTTCCTCGAGGCCGGTCTGCAAGTGCTGGTGCTGCTAGTCGTCGGAATCCTCATGCTCGTCATCGATCCGCGCTCAGAACTAGTCGCCCCCTGGATGAAATGGCTCATGGCAGGGCTCGCCCTGATCGGGGTCGTTCTGATCTGGCCGCCCGTGTTCAATCGGCTCGCCCGGTTCGCCTTCCTGCTGATCCGCAAGCGGAAACTCGACGCCGAGCACCTCCCCTCCCTCTCCACCGTGGGGAAGGGCGCAGGCCTGTACGTGGTCGGCGCGCTGCTCACAGGCACGACCGTTTTCTTCGTGGGGAAAGCCGTCTGGCCCGAATTGCCCTACTCGGAATTGCTGTTCTGCATCGGCGCAATGAACCTCGCTAGCGCCGTTAGCATGCTCGCGGTATTCGCCCCCAGCGGCATAGGTGTGCGCGAGGCCATCCTTGTGGCACTGCTGAGCATCGTCATGCCCACTGAGCTCGCCCTCGTCACCTCCGTGGCCGTGCGCCTCTGGTCGATCGGCGCCGATTTCCTGTTCCTCGGCATCACCCGGCTTACTCTGTCCGCCCGCCGATCTGCGTTGAAAAAAGCCGTGTAGGCTCGGTGCGGTCTGCGGCAGCAGCAATCGCTTCCCGCGAGCACCGGTCGTGTGCGCTAAGGAGTTCCAGGACATTGATCGCCAAGCAGCGAGTCGCCCGCGCCATACGCATGCTCATCGAGAACCCACTGGTGATGAGGTGGGAGCAGCGCACCGTGTTCCGGAGGATCGAACGCGGTCCCTCCGCTCAAGTCGCGTCTGATGCCGATGTGGGCCATATCTTGATCGCCCCGCCCGGTGCTGGCAACATCGGCGATCAGGCGATGCTGGAGGCCTTCGTCGCGAGCGTCTCGGGCACCGTCACGGTGATCGCCCGTAGGGGCTCGGATGTCCTGGAATTGCCGCAGGAAATCGCAGACAGGGTCCGGATCGTCGTCATGCCGCATCTGATCTACGGGCTCCCGTGGCAGGCGGTGCGCGATTCTCTGAGACTGGCCCGGCTTGTCGAGAGGTCCGACTCGCTCTCGGTAATCGGTGCCGACGTAATGGACGGGGCATATTGGGAAAGCGCCTCCATCCGACGGTTCCGTGCCGCGAGGATAGCGGCGCGCGCCGGCCGGAAGGCCCGGATACTGGGCTTCAGCTGGAATTCCAACCCTAGTCGAGGGGCGCGGCTTGCGATGGCTGCCGCGTCACGAGAAGTTGTGCTACTGCCGCGCGACCCGATGTCGGCTAAGCGGCTACGGGCGGACGGGGCCGAGAACGTGGTCGAGGCCGCCGATATCGCGTTCCTCACCAAGCCGAGATCGCTCCAGCACCCCGACTTGGAGGCGTGGATCGCGGCCCAGGGTTCGCGGCCGATCGTCATCCTCAACGCGAACGGACTGCTCGAGGCGACGACGGGACAAGTTGACCTCTACCGATCGATGATCGAGGCGAACGTCACCCGCGGGATCTCGTTCCTCGTGCTCCCACATGTCTCACGCGGCAAGCCCAACGACATTCAGCTGGCGCAGGAGATCGGATCGCGATTCGCGGGAATGGACGAGCTGTTCGTGATCGACCACCTGCTCGCACCCGGTCAGGTAGCGCAACTGGCCAGCCGAGCAGCGCTTATCGTGAGCGGCAGGATGCACCTTACGATCCTGGGCACGAGCGTCGGCACGCCTGCGGTCACCATTGCCTACCAGGGCAAGGTCGCCGGGCTCTACGACGTATTGGGCATCGACACCTGGCTGGAATCCGGGCCGACGGCCAGGGAACAACTCCCCGGGATGATGGCGCACGCATTGACCCGACTGCCTGAACTGCGCGCGTCCGTGTCCGCAGCGCTCCCGGGGCTGCTTGAACGAGCGCGGGTGAACGTCGCCGATCTGCAGGGTAGCGCGACGCAGCCGTCCGCCCGGGGTTGATGATGGCCGGCACGATCGAACAGGTAGTCGGATGCCGGGTGTGCGTCGGCTGCGGAGCATGCGGAGTCGCGACCGGCGGTCGGATCCCGTTGACGCTCAGCAGGCACGGGATCAAGCAGGCCGATCTGACCAACGCCGACGAGAACGACAGGATCGTCGGCAGCCGGGTCTGCCCGTTCGCCGACGAGTCGCAGAATGAAGACGAGATCGCTGCCCAGGCCTTCCCCGACCTGGACGGTGACGAAATGCTCGGCCGCTATCTTTCCGTGTATGCCGCACGCGTGGCAGACCAGGGGTACGTGACTGGAAGCAGCTCGGGTGGGCTGACGAGCTGGATCGCGAGACGCCTTCTCGAACTGGGCCATGTCGATGGCGTCATCCATGTAGGCCCTAGTTCGGACGAGATGTTCTCCTACACCGTGTCGTCGACCGTGCAGGAGATCCACGCGAAGCGGAAGTCCGTCTACTACTCGACGTCGTTCGACGAAGTGCTCCGCTCGGTCCGAGGCGACGGTAAGCGCT
>CAYRUW010000065.1:0-8067 GCA_964427465.1 uncultured Diaminobutyricimonas sp. | reverse complement strand
GACGCGATCTGGGCCGCTGGCGACCAGATGGCGCGAGGTTTCATCGTCGGCGCCACTGCGGGTCGCACCACGCTCACCGGCGAGGGCCTTCAGCACGCCGACGGCCACTCGCCTTTGCTCGCGTCGACCAACCCGGCGGTGGTCTCGTACGATCCCGCGTACGGATACGAGCTCGGGCACATCGTCCGCGACGGGCTTGAGCGCATGTACGGCGGAGCGCACCCCGATCCAAACGTCATGTACTACCTCACCGTGTACAACGAGCCGCTCGTGCAGCCCGCCGAGCCCGAGAACCTCGACGTCGAAGGTCTGCTGCGCGGCATCTACAAGCTCAAGGCGGCGGACCCTTCGACAAGCTCAGGGACCGGGGCGACAAGCTCAGGGACCGGGGCGACGGGCCCGCGCGCACAATTGCTCGCCTCCGGTGTCGCAGTGCCTTGGGCGCTCGAAGCCCAGCAGCTTCTGGCCGCAGACTGGAACGTGGCGGCGGACGTCTGGAGCGTCACCTCGTGGTCCGAACTGCGCCGCGACGGTCTTGCGGCCGACGAGCACAACCTGCTCGAACCGGATGCGGAACCGCGCGTGCCGTACGTGACCAGCAAGCTGCAGGGCAGCGAAGGGCCGTTCATCGCAGCCACCGACTACATGCAGGCCGTGCCCGATCAGATCCGGCGGTTCGTGCCCGGCGACTTCGCGACGCTCGGCGCCGACGGCTTCGGCTTCTCGGACACGAGACCGGCGGCGCGCCGTTTCTTCAAGATCGACGGACCGTCGATAGTGGTGCGCACGCTGCAGTCGCTTGCGAGCCAAGGCAAAGTCGAGGCGGGCGTGGTCAGGCAAGCGATCGACAAGTACCGCTTGCTCGACGTAACTGCCGGCACGACCGGCACCGCCGGCGGCGAGAGCTGAGATCGCGGGCCGTGAGCAAGTCGAAGCAGCAGACCCTGACGTGGCTTCGTGCCATCTCGGGTGAACTGGCCACGGCCACTTTGAAGCGGCTGGAAGAGACCTTGCCCTGGTATGGCGAGATGCCGCCGAGCCGGCGGTCTGCCGTCGGGCTCGTCGCGCAAGCGGGGATCAGCTCTTTCATCTCGTGGTTCGATGATCCCGGTTCGACGCCCTGGATCGCGGCCGATGTGTTCGGTGCGGCACCTCGCGAGCTGTTGCGCTCGGTGAGCCTGCAGCAGACCCTCCAGTTGATCCGGGTGACCGTCGAAGTCGTCGAAGAGCGCGTGAAAGACGGTGACGAAGCGCTCACCGAGGCGATCTTGCTGTACTCGCGCGAGATCGCGTTCGCTGCGGCCGACGTGTATGCGCGAGCGGCGGAACAGCGCGGCCTGTGGGACGCGCGGCTCGAGGCGCTCGTGGTGGATTCGATCCTCACCGGCGAGTACGACAACGAACTGCCCAGTCGCGTGGCCGCGCTCGGCTGGAACGGGCACGGTGAAGTGTGCGTTCTCGTCGGCACGTCGCCGCGGATGCTCGACGTCGACCAGCTTCGGCGCACCGCCCGGCATCTGGACGCCGACGTGCTCATCGGTGTGCAAGGTAACCGCCTGGTGCTCGTGATCGGCCGGTCTTCGCCGCACGGCGAAGAACCGGACAACCCGATCCCGTTCCTAGACATCGCATCGAAGCTGGAATCGGGCTTCGGACCCGGCCACCTCGTGCTCGGGCCGGAGGTGCCGAGCCTCGTGGATGCGGCCAAGAGCGCGAAAGCGGCCCTCGCCGGTTTCGCGGTGGCCAGATCCTGGCGCAATGCGCCCCGTCCGGCCCTCGCCGACGATCTGCTGCCCGAACGCGCGCTCGCTGGCGACCCGCTCGCTCGCACCACTCTCGTCAGTCGCATCTACCGGCCGCTGCAAGAGCATTCGACCGAGCTGCTCGCGACGTTGTGGTGCTACCTCGACAACGGGCGTTCGCTCGAAGCGACCGCCCGCGAGTTGTTCGTGCACCCGAACACGGTGCGATACCGGCTGAAGCGGATCAGCGAGGTGATCGGCTGGGATGCGACCGGTGCTCGCGAGGCCCTGATCCTGCAGACTGCGCTGATCCTGGGTTCGATCGCCGAACCGGACGCACCGCGCCCGAAGCGTTGACCGCACAAGGTCCCGAATGTGGATTGAAGACAACAGAACCGCGGAAACTTGTGGCCTGCTGCACAGCGGCGGCCTCGCGATCGTTAGGAGACTGGATCAGTGATTGTCGTCGTAGCTCCCGGGCAGGGCTCGCAAACCCCCGGGTTCCTGGAACCGTGGCTCGACGAACCGGCCTACCGCAACCATCTGCAGGCACTCTCGGATGCGGCCGGCCTCGACCTGGTCGCGCACGGCACCGTCTCCGACGCCGACACCATCCGCGACACTTCGATCGCCCAGCCGCTCATCGTGGCCGCGGGTCTGCTCACGCTGGGCGCGCTGTTCGACGCCGACAGGCACACCGATGAACGGATCGACGTGCGCGGTATCGCAGGTCACTCGGTGGGCGAGATCACCGCGGCCGCCGGGGCCGGCATCCTCGACGAATCGGACGCAATGGTTCTCGTGCGCGAACGCGGCAAGGCGATGGCTGCCGCGGCCGCTGAGACACCGACCGGGATGAGCGCGGTGCTGGGCGCCGACGAAACCGAATTGCGCGCGCGCCTGGACGAACTCGGCCTCGAAGCGGCCAACTACAACGGCGGAGGCCAGATCGTGGTTGCCGGCGCACTCGACGCGCTCGAGAAGCTCAAGCAAGAGCCGCCGGGCGGTGCGCGCGTGATTCCGTTGCAGGTCGCGGGCGCATTCCACACCAGCTACATGGCCTCGGCCGTGGACCGCTTGCGCGAGGTCGCGGCGAGCGTGGCCGTTGCGGATCCGCGACTGGAGATCTGGACCAATCGCGACGGCTCCGCCGTCGGCTCGGGTGCTCGATTCATCGAACTGCTCGTCGGTCAGGTTTCTTCGCCGGTGCGCTGGGACAAGTGCATGGAGTCTTTCGCCGCAGAAGGGGTGACCGGAATCATCGAGCTCGCCCCGGCCGGTGCACTCGTCGGCATGGCCAAGCGCGCGCTGAAGGGCGTGCCTACAGTCGCCCTGAAAACCCCGGAGGACCTGTCGGCGGCTCTCGAGTTGATCGAGGACAACGCGTGAGCGGCGCGGCGGCGAACCAGGCCGTGCTGAACGAAGCGCACGGCGGCGGCCACAGCCGCATCCTCGCCCTCGGTGCGGCGCGCGGTGACCTCGTCGTGCCCAACGACGACCTCGTCGGTCCGATCGACTCGTCGGACGAGTGGATCCGCCAGCGCACCGGCATCGTCACGCGCACGCGCGCGAGCAAAGACGTGCACGCAGTGGACCTGGCCGAGGCCGCATCGCGCGAGGCGATCGAGAAGGCCGGCATCGAACCGGGCCAGCTGGGCGCCGTGCTCGTCTCGACGATCAGCAACCGGGTGCAGACACCCTCGCTCGCGGCCCTGCTCACCGAACGGATCGGCGCCACGCCCGCGCCGGCCTACGACATCTCGGCCGCATGCGCCGGATACACCTACGGCATCGCGCAAGCGGATGCGTTCATCCGGTCGGGACTGGCCGAGTACGTGCTCGTCGTCGGAACCGAGAAGCTCAGCGAAGTGGCCGACCCCACCGACCGTACGATCTCATTCCTGCTAGGCGACGGGGCGGGTGCCGCCGTGGTCGGACCGAGCGACACCCCCGGCATCTCCAAGACCGTGTGGGGTTCGGACGGGTCTAAGTGGGACGCGGTCGGAATGAACGCGACCCTCGACGAGTATCGGGATGGCGCCGGCAGCGTGGCATGGCCGACCCTCCGCCAGGAAGGTCAGACGGTCTTCCGCTGGGCGGTCTGGGAGATGGCCAAAGTGGCCAAGCGTGCGCTCGAGGAGGCCGGTGTGACGAGCGATCAGCTCGCCGCCTTCATTCCGCACCAGGCGAACATGCGCATCATCGACGAGTTCGCCAAGCAACTCCGGCTGCCAGAATCCGTCGCGATCGCTCGCGACATCGCGACCACCGGCAACACTTCGGCCGCTTCTATACCCCTGGCCACCCACCGGCTGCTTGCCGAGCAACCGGAATTGAGCGGCGGACTCGCGCTGCAGATCGGCTTCGGAGCCGGGCTCGTATTCGGGGCCCAGGTGGTGCGGCTCCCCTAAACTTGGACCCGGTCAACGACACCCCTTGAGGAGAAGAAAAATGGCATTGTCCACCGAGGAAGTACTGGCCGGCCTGGCCGAGCTCGTCAACGACGAGACCGGCATCGCGACCGACACCGTGGAGCTGGACAAGTCCTTCACCGACGACTTGGACATCGACTCGATCTCGATGATGACCATCGTCGTGAACGCCGAGGAGAAGTTCGACGTGAAGATCCCGGACGACGAGGTCAAGAACCTCAAGACCGTGCGTGACGCCGTCAACTACATCGTCAACGCGCAGGGCTAGTCCTGTCACCGTGGCTCGGCGCGGCAGCAAACGCCCGAGCCACGGAGCACCCTAAGACTCAAGGAAGAACGCAATGGCCAAGAAGATCGTCGTCACCGGCCTCGGCGCGACCACCCCGCTGGGCGGTACTGCGCGGGCGAGCTGGGACGCGCTGCTCGCCGGCGAGTCCGGCGTCAGTACCATCGAGCAGGACTGGGTAGAGCAATACGAGCTTCCGGTTACGTTCGCAGGGCAGGCGAGGGTTCCCGCGGCGGATGTGCTCGAGCGAGTCGAGACGAAGCGCCTCGACCCTTCCACCCAGTTCGCGCTCATCGCGGCGCGGGAAGCGTGGGCAGACGCCGGTATCGGCGATATCGACCCCGTGCGGGTGCTCGTCGACTACGCGACCGGCATCGGCGGTCTGTGGACTCTGCTCGAAGCGTGGGACACGCTCCGAGAGAAGGGTCCGCGGCGCGTGCTGCCGATGACCATCCCGATGCTCATGCCCAACGCCGCCGCTGCGGCGATCAGCATGGACCTTTCCGCGCGCGGTGGTGCGCGCACCGTGGTCTCGGCTTGCGCATCCGGTACCGAATCGATCGCCAACGCATACGAGCACTTGCAATTGGGGCTGGCCGACATCGTGGTGGCCGGCGGGGCCGAAGCGGTCATCCACCCGCTGCCGATCGCCGCGTTCGCGGCGATGCAGGCCCTCTCCCGGCGCAACGACGACCCAGCCGCCGCCTCACGGCCGTATGACGTCGACCGCGACGGCTTCGTGCTCGGCGAAGGAGCCGGAGCGGTCGTGCTCGAAACAGAGGAGCACGCGAAGGCGCGCGGGGCGCGTATCTACGCCGAGCTCGCCGGCGGCGCGGTCACGAGCGATTCCCATCACATCACGGCACCGGACCCCGAAGGTTCGGCCGCGGCCCGCGCTATGAAGACCGCGATCGAGCAAGCGGGAGCAACGCCTGCCGAGGTCTCGCACGTGAACGCGCACGCCACGAGCACCCCGGTCGGCGACATCGCCGAATACAAGGCGATGCAGCGCATCTTCAAAGAAGCCACCGACGACATCCCGGTGTCGGCGACGAAGGCGGCGACCGGTCATCTGCTCGGTGGCACCGGCGCGCTCGAAGCGATCTTCACGATCCTGGCCGTTGCCGAGCGCACCGCTCCCCCGACGATCAACCTCGACCACCAGGACCCCGAGATCCCGCTCGATGTGGTCACTTCGCCGCGCCCGCTAGGCGACGGCGACCTGCTCGCGATCAGCAACTCGTTCGGTTTCGGCGGCCACAATGCCGTAGTAGCTTTCCGCTCGTACTGACACCACCGCGGGTCCTGACACCCCCGCGGGTCGAGTAGCGGCAACGCCGCGTACCGAGACCCCACCCACGCTGACACCGCCGTGGGTCGAGTAGCCGCAACGCGGCGTACCGAGACCGCGGCCACGCTGAACCGGGTCTCGATACGACCGGCTACGCCGGTCTACTCGACCCTCGGATACTCCGGTCTACTCGACCCTCGGATACTCAGCCGGTCTACTCGACCCTCTTAGCCGACCTTGTGCAGCCAGACGACCGAGCTGGCGTCGCCCGCGTGCCGGAACGGCTCGAGTTCGTCGTCCCAGGCCTGGCCTAGCGCGAGCCGGAGTTCGCGGTGCAGTTCGAGCGTGTTCGAGCCCGCGATCTCCATCGCATAGCGCACGCGGTCTTCGGGAATGACTACGTTGCCGACGGTGTCGGTCTGGGCGTAGAAGATGCCCAGATCGGGGGTGTGCATCCACCGGCCACCGTCGGTGCCGAGTCCGGCGTCTTCGGTCACTTCGAACCGGAGGTGTTCCCAGCCCCGAAGCGCGGAGGCGAGCCGGGCACCGGCGCCTCGCTCGCCTTCCCAGTAGAACTCGGTGCGCTGGGCACCTTTGAGCACGGGTTGCGGCGCCCACTTGAAGTTCACGGCGCGTTCGAGTGCGCGCCCCGCCGCCCACTCGACGTGCGGGCACAGGGCACGAGGAGCGGAGTGCACGTACAGCACTCCGCGCGCGACTACATCGGCCACTGCTCTCTCCATTTCGTCAGGTGCGACTTCCCCATCGACCTGATGCATGGACGCCGTGGCGTTCGAGCAGAATTATCGCCGAAATCGCGCCAAATAACAAGCGTGTCATTCCGGTGCACGACGATCGTTCCGGCGTGTCGTTTTTATTACCTACCCGGTATCCCTATACTCGGTACTCATATTCGCCGACCTTTTGGAGCTGCCGATGTCGATCCGCCAGAGCCTGCTCGCCATTCTCGATCAGGGACCGTGCTACGGCTATCAATTGCGCGGCGAGTTCGACCGCCGCACCGGCTCCACGTGGCCGCTCAACGTCGGCCAGATTTACAGCACTCTGGAGCGCCTGGAACGCGACGGACTCGTCGCCAAAGGGGAGACGAGCAGCGAAGGCCACGTCTACTACCAGATAACCGCTGCCGGGAGCGCTGAAGTGCGTGCATGGCTCGGCTCGCCCGTGGTGCGAAGCGGAACGGTCCGCGACGAGCTGGCGATAAAGCTCTCGATCGCGGTGACCCTGCCCGGAGTGGACATCCACGAGGTGATCCAAGTGCAACGCTCGGCCACCCTGCGCACGCTGCAAGACCTCACCAAGGCGAAGAACGCGAGCGGAGACCCGGAATCCACTCAAGACCTCGCCGGGCTGCTCGTGCTCGACTCGCTCATCTTCGCGGCTGAAGCCGAGGTCCGCTGGCTCGACCACTCGGAAACCCGGCTCGCACGTGCCGCCACCGCAGGCGTCGATGCGCCACTACCGCTCATGGCCGAACCGCCCAGACGCGGCCGGCCGGCCAAGACCCCCGAGCATGCCGTCACCGTGCACCGAGCCGAGAACGAGACGGCACGATGACCGGCGAACTGCTGCGTCTCGACGGCGTAGCAATGCACTACGGCAAAGGCGAGACCGCCGTCACGGCCCTCGCCGGCGTGGATCTCACCGTGAATGCGGGCGAACTCGTCGCGATCATGGGCGCATCCGGCTCCGGAAAATCGACGCTGCTCACCATCGCGGGCGGACTGACCACCCCCACGAGCGGAGAAGTCATCGTGGAAGGGCAATGGCTCAGCCAGCTGAATGCCCGGCAGCTCGCGGTGATCCGTCGCCGCACGCTCGGCTTCGTCTTTCAGGACTTCAACCTGATCCCAGCGCTCACCGCGATCGAGAACGTCCTCC
Source organism: uncultured Diaminobutyricimonas sp. (assembly GCA_964427465.1). Taxonomy (GTDB): domain Bacteria; phylum Actinomycetota; class Actinomycetes; order Actinomycetales; family Microbacteriaceae; genus Diaminobutyricimonas. Next base: position 414 of record CAYRUW010000065.1, on the reverse strand, counting down.
TCCCGCTCGAACTCGACGGGTGGCGCCGACGTGTCGCACGTAGAGCGGCCATCGACGCGCTGCGCAGCGTCGAACTCGAAGATTGCGCCAATCGCTACCCCGACGACCTCTCAGGCGGCCAGCAGCAGCGCGTCGCGATCGCGCGCGCCGTGGTCGGACCGCGCAAACTGATCCTCGCCGACGAACCCACGGGAGCGCTCGACAGCGAAACCGGCGAACTCGTGCTGCGGATGCTGCGAGCCCGCGTCGATTCCGGTGCCGGCGGCATCCTCGTCACCCACGATGCACGGCACGCGGCCTGGGCGGACCGGATCGTTTTCTTGCGGGACGGACGAGTCGTGGATCGACTCGCCCAGCCCTCGGTCGACTCGATCCTGGCTCCCTCATGAGCCGGCAGGCACCGTCGAAGTCGGG
>CAYRUW010000064.1:0-8068 GCA_964427465.1 uncultured Diaminobutyricimonas sp. | reverse complement strand
CCGGACATGGACCGAGCTCGAAGCTCGAGCGCCCGGTAGCGCTCGACGAGGCGCGCGACGAGGATGCGCTCGGACTCGCGAATCGAACGCGCGAACTCGTCGTCGAGCTCGACCGGGATGTCCGCGATCCGGCGAGCCGGAATGTCGGCGGCGACGTCCACCTTCTTCCGACGCACGATGCCCATGTCGATCACCGCTTGGCGAGCGGCCGCGAAGAATCCGGGATCGGCCGGGGTCAGGCCGGTCTCGTCGAGCTTCGCCATGAGCGCCGCGGTAGGTCGCTTCTCGTCGATCCAGCCCAGGAACTGCCAGATCATCCGGAAGTCCTCGATCTGGTTGATCAGCGGGGTTCCAGTCAGGGCGACCATGAGCGCGTTCGGGTGCAGCGCCCGGATGCTCTTGGCGAGCGATTGCACGTTCTGCGAGCGTTGCGATTGCGGGTTCTTAATGAAATGCGCCTCATCGACGACCATGCCTCGGAACCCGCGCTTGGACAACCACGAGACGTGCCGGTCGAGCACCTCGTAGTTCACGATCACGACGTCCGCGAAAGCGTCGATGTCCTCGCCGTCGCCGTGCACGACAGTCGCCTGCCGGTGAGGCGTCCACAACTCGACCTCACGCGCCCAGTTCGTCTTGACCACGTTCGGAGTGACCACGAGCAGGGGGTATGACTCCGATTCGGATGCGGCCAGCAGCGCTTGCGCCGTCTTGCCGAGCCCAGGCTCGTCGGCGAGCAGATAGGTGCGGTGTCCGCGCCTGGCGCTCTCGACGAATCGCGCTTGGTGCCGCATGAGCTGCAGTTCTCCGGGCGTGTCCAGGCTTGCCCGCTCCGGCAGTTCCATGCTCGCTGCTCCCCCGCCGGCACCGTGTTCGAACGCCCGGAACAATGGTTCGATCAGCTCCCAGTTGGCGAGCCGACTGGACTGTGGCTTCGGCGCATGCTGTTTGTAGGCTTCGAAATCCGGTGCGAGGAACGGATTCGCAAGCCGGTATTGCTTCACGCTTTGCGGTACGACCTGCTTCTGCTCCTGCGGGTCGGGCTGCTCGGTCTCAGTGGTCACGATCAAGTCGTCGGGGCTCAGTTCGATGCCGGCCGCGAGCAGCAGGTCGCGGCGCAGCTCTCTCGCCGCCGCGCTCATCGGCGCGTCGCCCTGCAGCAGCGAGATCAGGCTCGTGTCCCGGGCTGCGGTCTTGGCCAGGATCGCCGCGAGCCCGTCGAGCCGGCGCTGTGCCTCCGCGCGCTCGGCATCGCTGAGCTCCGGGTCGGCTTTCACCCTGGCCCGCTCCTCGCGCAACAGCACGGTCGCGACCTGGAACCTCGTGCGATTGCCCGCCTTTACGGGTCCGCGCTGCGCCGCCGCCTCAACCTCCCGCGACACCCGCGCAAGCACGGGGATGACGCCCGATTCGTCGGTGTGCGGTCGGCGCTTGGCGCGCGAAGTGCTTGCGCGTGCGCGTTCGGCCTGACGTTGGCCGGTACTGGCCATGCTCCTCCTAGAGCTTGAACGCGAGACTTGGGCCCGCAGGCGAAGTCACGCGGTTCGTGCTGACCGGTCGGGGACCGGAATGCGAACGACCCGTCCAGACCCAGCCTCGAATGCTGGTGACGTGCCGTCGCTGCAGCCATTCTATCCCCGCGGGCGGGACAACCGTTAGCCGACGTGCGAATCTTCAGCGTCGCACTAGGTCATGCACAGCGGGGCCCTGCAACAGCGTGCCGTCCGCGTCGAACCGCGAACCGTGAGCAGGGCAGTCCCAGCTCCGCTCGAAGTCGTTCCAATCGAGCACCGCCCTCATATGCGTACACACCGCGGACACCCGGCACGTGTAGCCGTCGACTGTGGACATCCCCGTGGGCCGGCCGCCGAAGCGGCCGACGATGCCCTCCCCCTCGGCGGGCGCATCCTCCGGAAGCCGCCGAGCCAGCCCGCGCGCGTAGCCCTTGAGATATTCGACGGCGACCCCCGCGTTGAACCCGATCGCCCAGCCCAGAGCTTGCGGCGTGGTCACGCGGCGGTGCAGCGCGATGGCCCACGGGATGTGTCCGCCGAGGATGTCCGCGGATAGGGTGAGCGCGCACTGAACCGCATTGGTCATCCCCCACTTGTCGTAGCCCGTCGCGAGGTAGATCCGGCCACGGCCGCGCGGCAACCACCCCACGAACGGCACCCGTTGCGGCGTCTCGTAGTCTTGTGCGCTCCAGGCGTGCGTGCGCTGGGCATCCGGCCAGTACTTGCGCGTCCACTCGGTCAGATCGGCCACGAGCGATGCCGGTGACGGATGCCGGCCGACCGGGTGCCCATTGCCACCCACGATCAGATAGTCGCCGTCGGCACCGGGCGTGGTGCGGAGCGATCGGCCCGGCTTGTCGACGCTCAAGTACATTCCCTGCGGGAGCGGCGCCGAGCTGCGGAAGCTCGTCGCGTATGACCGAGTGGGCTTCACCTTCACGAAATACAGCCCGCGATTGAGCACGGGCGTGCCGGTCGCGAGGATCGCGTGCTCGCCCAGAACAACGCCCTTGTTCGTGTGCACGCGCACCGGATCGCTCGCATCGGCGCCGGTGACGCGCACGTCCTCGAAGATCCGGCCGCCGTGCGCGCGCACGTCCGCAGCGAGTGCCGCAAGCAGTTCCATCGGGTCGAATTGCGCCTGGTCGGCGAGCACGAGCGCCGCGTACGTCTGGAATGGGAGTCCTGCATCCGTGAGCCGCTGCACGGGAAGGCCCACCGACCTCGCCGCCGCATACTCGCGTTCTATCGTCTGCACGCCCTCGGGCGTACCGGCATAGCTGAACGCGTCGCGGCGCTGCACGGCCACACCGTGCTCATGCGCGTAGCGCAATAGCCACGCCTGTCCCTCCCGGTTCGCCTCGACGTAGGCGTCGAGCACGGCCTGATACGACATCGCACGGATGCGATGCAAGCGCGCACCCTGAAGCAAGGTCAGCTTGGCCGTGGTGTGCCCCGTCGTGAGCGCCCCGATCCGCCTGGATTCAAGCACCGCAACCCTGCGCCCGGCGCGCGCGAAGAGCAGGGCCGCGACGAGTCCGGTGATACCCGCCCCGACGATCACCTCGTCGAAGCGACGAGCGCCCGAGGGCGGGTCGGGCTCGAATTCGTCGGTGTCGATGCGCGGCGCCCGAGCCAGCCAAAGCGACTCCATGAGCTCTCCCGTCGGTCGGTAGGTCGCTCCTCACGCTAACCAGCGCATACCCTCGCCGGAGCCGCTTGGCAGCCAAGTCCCAGCACTCCGCCACCGGCATGTGCGCGCTCTTCCCTAGGGCGCTGGCCGGTCAGACGCCGCCACCACCGCCGCCGCCACCACCGCCGCCCGAGGAGCCTCCACCGCCCGAGCCGCCGCTCGAACTACTCGACGAGCTGCCCGAGTAGGTCGTCGACACCGTCGACGACAGGGCCCCGATGCCGGCCGAGAAAAGCGCAACGTGGAAGACGCCCTGCCCGTGGTACCAGTCGGGCTCCTGATCGCCGTAGTAGGGGCCGATCTCGCTGGCCCAGCGCTTCTCCAGCTTGAACACGACCGAATACGGCAGCAGCTTCTCGTACAGCTTCAGCACTTCGCCACGATCGTTCGGATCGACGCGAACCCGTTCGGCGCCCTCCGGGCTCTGCAGCATGCGCAGCCGGTCGGCCTCGGCGAGCGAGATGTAAAGCTTGAGCCCCTCCAGATGGTCCCTGAGTTCCGCGCCTTCGGCGGTGTACGGTCGCCGGGTCAGAAACGCGAACGCGACGATCAGACCGATCGGGATGAGCATCCACAGCAGCACGGGCAGGAATCCGCCGCGCGCGTCGTCGAGCAGCAGGAACCCGCCGATCGCCGTGCCGACCGCGCCCACGATCGCAAGCAAGAGAGGTGGCACGACCTGTGCTGCGGGAGGCTTCCGGCGAAGGCCCCTCGCGAGCACGAGTTCGCGCTGCGCGTTTATGAGTTTGACGATGCGCTTGGCCCGCACTCGATCGTGCGTCTTGAGCTTGTGGCTCGAACCGGGCTCGAGCCGTCGGCCGAAGATCGCTTTGAGCAGTTCGAGCTCCGGCCCCTCGACTCCCGCTGGATCGACGAGCTCGAGAGTGTACGTATTCTTTCCGGCGGCCGGGGACTCGACGATGCGGATGTTCCGCTTCACGGCGAAGTCGAGGAACTGGGCGGCCACGGCACGTTGCCGGCGTTTGAGCAGCACCGCGGCCATGAACGGGCTCATCCCCTCCGGCGGTGCGTACTCGGCGATCACGAAAGTCCGGCCCGGGCCGTCGCGCAAGGCGGTGAACCTGAGGATGAACGCCCAGAGCAGGGCCAGCAAGAGCACTGCGGCCGAGACGAGCTGGACGGGAGCGAACGGCGAGGCGAGGTAGCTGGAATCCCGCGGCACGAAGGTGCCGGGTTCGAATCCGATTGCGAAAGTCAGGGTCTCGAACATCCCCAGGTCGTCGGCGCGCGCTTCGAAGACCGTTTCGCCTTCGCCGGCCGAGACCGTGATCTCGCACTGCTCGCCGGCTCCGGAGCGGCCCACATAGCAGGCCTGCTGGCCGATGAGTCCCGCGGCGAGTTCGTCCGGCACATGCGTCCGGGCTGTCACGTGCCCGAAGGGTTGCGCCCAGCCGGTGCCGTTGGCGTCCCAGTAGAACTCGATGTGGTCGTCGAGATGCAGGGTCACGTTTCGCTGCGTGTACTCGATGACGTAGGTCTGCTCGCCGTGCACGTACTCGCCCTCGGGCACCGCGATCGTGAGCAAGACGAAGTCCTCGTCGTCGTCGCCGTCTTCGCTCTCGATCTCGAAATCCCTGGGCGCGCCGTTCTCATCGGTCACCGACACGATCTCGACGTCCGTGGGATGTCCGTCGTAGTCGGCTGGGATCGCGCGTTGAATGCCCCGGTTCTGGTCGTGATCCGGGAACACGGCAACGAGGCGCTCGACCGTGCGAAGCGTGGACCGGCCTTCCGCGTCGACACCCAAGTAGTAGTCGGACTCGAAGGACTCGAACTCGAAGTCCTGAACGCCGGCGTGAGCCCGATCGGCCGGGCCCGGCGGGAATCCGAGCACAGCGGCGAGCGCGAGCGGAATCGCGAGCAGGATACGTATCATTGCGAGCCCCCCATGACGATCGATTCGACCGTAGCAGCATCCGGCCCACACCCGTGGGTCGAGTGCAGCGCGCAGCGCCACCCGTGGGTCGAGTAGGCCGCAGGCCGTATCGAGACCCCCGCCAGCCGGTCTCGATACGCGCCCTGTGGGCGCTACTCGACCCGCGGAAGGGTGATCACGCCGCTCATCGGCGGCTCCTCGCGCAATCGCTGAATCGCGGGACGCAGCTCGCTCAGCCACGCCTGGTAGCCGTCGGCGTTCAAGTGCAAACCGTCGCTCGTGTAGGCCGCATTGAGTTCGGTGTCGTCGACCGCGAGCGCGGGCCACAAGTCGAGGTATTGCGCGTGCACGGTCGCGGCGAACTGCCAGAGGTGCCGGTTCGCATCGCGGATGCGCTCGGCGAACTCGGCCTCGCGCGGCAGGATCGACACGAGCAGCAGCCTCGACTCCGGCAATTCGCGCCGCAAGGCGACCATGGCGCTTTCGATATTGCGCACGATGTGCTCGACCGAATTGCGCCGATCGAGGTCGTTGGTGCCGGTGAGCAGCACGATGTTGTCCGGACGGGCGGAAGTTATCTGGGCGAGCCGTTGCAGCAACTCGTCGCTCGTCTCGCCGTGGCGGCCGAAAGCGAACACGTCGTAGTCGGAGAACCAGTCCTGCCAGCTTCCGCTCGCGATGAGGCTGTCGCCTACAAAGGCGATGCTCTCCCGGGTCTCGTCGGTCATGCGCCCGGCCTCCTCAAACTCGCGCGGCACGTGCAGTTCGCTTCAATCATCCGCTGCCTGCCGGTTATCCGCGACCCCGATCGTCGTACTTCCCCCGGATGCGCCTGCCTGCAGTCAGGAAGAAGACCACGAGCGCCACGGCGATCACGGCCACCGCGACGCCGAACACGACTAGCGCTTGGGCGACGCCTTGCTCGGTTCCTTGCGACACCACGCCCGCGGCAGCAGCGAGTGCGCCGGTACACATGGCGGCCAGGCTAGGCACGTCCCCTGAGAGCCCACTCAGTCGCCGGCCGACAAGACGCGCGGGTCTTGCCCGAGCTGCCGCGATTTGCTCTCCGGATCGGAAACCTGGCGACGCGCTCTGGTCAGAGCATGCCTTTCGGGTGCCAGACGGTCTTGGTCTCGGTCAACGCCGCGATGCGATCCAGGCTCGGGGCGGGAACGCCCGGCTCCGGACGCCGCACTCGCTTGAGCGTCTCGGCCGCCGCGATCTCGAGGTCGACCCAATCGAGCTCGCCCGCTCCCGTCAGATCCAGCGCGTTCACATCGGAATGACTGGCAAGCCACGGCGCGATCTCGGCCGGAGAACCCGTGAGCACGTTCACGACACCGCCCGGCACGTCGCTCGTGGTGAGCACCTCGGCGAGACTGATCGCGCTCAACGGCGCGCGCTCGTCCGGTACCACCACGACCGCATTGCCCGGCACGAGAGCCGGCGCGACCACGCTCACGAGCCCGAGCAGACTCGAACCGGTGCCGGCCGCGCCCGGATGCCGCTGCGGCGCGACTACGGCGACGACTCCGGTCGGCTCCGGGGCCGAGAGATTGAAATACGGGCCGGCGACCGGATTGGCGTTTCCGGCCACTTGGGCGAACTTGTCGGTCCAGCCGGCGTACCAGACCCACACGTCGATCGCAGCGTTGACTTGCGCGAGCGCCTGGCCACGAGTGACGCCCTCGCTCGCGGCGATCTCGTCGGCGAACTGCGCGGCCCGGCCTTCGAGCAATTCCGCGATCCGATACAGCACCTGGCCGCGGTTATACGCGGTCGTGCCCGCCCACCCGGGGACCGCGGCGCGTGCCGCGACCACGGCATCCCGCGCGTCTTTGCGGCTCGCCTTGGCGGCGTTCGCGAGGAACGCGCCCTTCGGCGTGGTCACCTCGAAAGTGCGCCCCGACTCGCTGCGGGGGAACTTGCCGCCGATGTAGAGCTTGTAGGTCTTGGGAACTGCGAGTCGTGTCATCACTTGGCTCCCTTGTTGGCCGGCTTGGCGGGACGCTTGCTGGATTCGCCGGTTTTCGTGGTGGTGGTGGTGGTCTCGATACGCGCGCTGTGCGCGCTACTCGACCCACGCTCGATACGCGCGCTGTGCGCGCTACTCGACCCAGGTTCCAAGTAGGCGCCGAGACCGTGCCGCCCGCCCTCCCGGCCGTAGCCCGACTCCTTGTAGCCGCCGAAAGGCGAGGCCGGGTCGAAGCGATTGAAAGTGTTGGCCCACACCACGCCCGCACGCAGACGATCGGCGACGGCGAGGATCCGACTGCCCTTCTCGGTCCAGATGCCCGCCGAGAGCCCGTACGGTGTGTTGTTCGCCTTCGCGACCGCCTCGTCAGGCGTTCGGAACGTGAGCACGCTGAGCACGGGGCCGAAGATCTCGTCGCGTGCGATCCGGTGGCTCGTCGAGACGCCCGTGAACACGGTGGGCGCGAACCAGAATCCCTTATCGGGGATCGCGCACTCGGCGGTCCACCTCGTGGCGCCCTCCTGCTCGCCGATCTCCGAGAGCTTGCGGATGCGTTCGAGCTGCTCGCTCGAATTGATCGCGCCGATGTCGGTGTTCTTGTCCAGGGGGTCGCCCAGCCGCAAGGTCGACAGCCGGTGCTTGAGCCGGTCGAGCACCTCATCGTGGATGTTCTCTTGAACCAGGAGCCGGCTGCCGGCGCAGCACACGTGCCCTTGATTGAAGAAGATGCCGTTCACGATGCCCTCGATCGCTTGGTCGATGGGAGCGTCGTCGAAGACGATGTTCGCGGCCTTGCCGCCGAGTTCGAGCGTGAGCCTCTTCTCGGTTCCCGCAGCGGAGCGTGCGATCTCGCGGCCGACCGCGGTCGACCCGGTGAAGGCGATCTTGTCCACATCCGGATGCCGCACGAGCGCCTGTCCGGTACCGCCCGCACCAGTGACGATGTTTACCACGCCCTTGGGCAGGTCGGCTTGCTGCAGGATCTCGGC
>CAYRUW010000063.1:0-8195 GCA_964427465.1 uncultured Diaminobutyricimonas sp. | reverse complement strand
GCGCACCGCTCGCGATCATCCACAAGCGACGTGACCCGCGAGTGCCCAACGATGTGAGTGTGCACGAGATCGTCGGCCAGGTCGAAGGCCGGGTTTGCCTGATCGTGGACGACCTGATCGACACCGGTCGCACGATCACGAAGGCCGCCGAAGCCCTCAAAGCGGCGGGCGCGGTGAAGGTCGTCGTCGCGGCGACCCACGCGGTGTTCTCGCCGCCCGCGGCCGAACTGCTCGACACCCCCGGAATCGATTCGGTCGTGGTCACCGATTCGTTGCCGCTGCCGCCTGAGAAGCGCTGGGACAAACTCACTGTGCTCTCGGTCGCACCGCTCATCGCGCGCGCGATCCACGAGGTGTTCGAAGACGGTTCGGTCACCTCGATGTTCGACGGCGCCGCCTGAGACACCCTCGCGCCCGACGTTACGGCGTGCCGGGTCGGCTGACCGCGCTCCCGTTTCAGCGAATAGCCTGTTGCTGTGGCAGGGCTCGTGCGACGTCTCGGGGTCGGCTCGGCCGTAGTCATCGGCCTGGCCTCGATGATCGGTGCAGGCGTGTTCTTCGTGTGGGCGCCCGCGACCGCTGCCGCAGGCGAACTGCTGCCGCTCGCGCTCGCGATCGCCGCGCTCGTCGCATGCGTCAATGCGCTCAGCGTCAGCCAGCTCGCGATCGTCCATCCCGTTTCCGGCGGAGCCTACGCTTTCGGCCGCGCGACGATCGGCCCCTGGACCGGATTCACCGCAGGATGGCTGTTCATGTGGGGCAAGACCGCCTCGGCGGCCGCGATCGCGTTGATCGCGGGCTCCTACCTCTGGCCCGGAGCAGAGCGGATCGTCGCAGTCGTGCTCATCGTGGCGTTGGCGACGGTGAACATGACCGGCATCCGCGCGACCGCTGTGGTCAGCACCCTGATCGTGAGCGTCGTGCTCGCGGGTCTCGCCGTTTTCGTGGTCGCGGCCCTTTTGGTGCCTGCAGGCACGGCGACCGGGCCAGGCCCCGAATCCACGCCGCTTGGCGTGCTGCACGCCGCCGCCCTGATCTTCTTCGCGTTCGCCGGCTACGCGCGCATGGCGACCCTTGGCGAGGAGGTGCGCGAGCCGCGCAAGAACCTGCCGCTCGCGATCGTCGTCGCACTCGCGATCACGCTCGTGGTGTACGCGACTGTGGCGGCGATCTGTTTTCTGATCCTCGGGCCGGAACGGCTCGCGCAAAGCGTTTCGCCGCTGGCCGACGTTCTCGGCGGCGGGTGGGGTTCGGCGATTCGCGTGGTCGCCGGGCTGGCGTGCCTCGGCTCGCTCGCCGGGATCCTCGCCGGGCTCAGCCGCACGGGGCTAGCCATGGCCCGGGAGTCGGACCTGCCCGGGCCGCTACGGCACATCTCGGCGCGTACGAACGCCCCGGTGGTCGCCGAGGCCACCATCGCGGTCATCGCTGCGGCCGGGGCGGCACTGCTCGAACCGGCGACGCTCGTCGGACTCTCAAGTTGCGCCGTGCTCGGGTACTACGCGATCGCCAACCTCGCCGCGTTCCGCCAGCCGCGCGCTGAGCGCTGGCTGCCGAGGGCGCTGCCCACAGTCGGCGTCATCGCTTGCGCGACGCTCGCGGTCTCGCTACCGCCCCTCGCGGTCGTCACGACGGCAGGCATTCTGGCCCTCGGCCTCGCGGTTCGCGCGCTGCGTCTCAAGCTGCGGCGCTAGACCGCGGGGTCAGACCTCCACTTCGGTGCGGTCGCCCGACCATAGGGTGTGGAAGGTGCCTTCGCGGTCGGCCCGCTTGTACGTGTGCGCGCCGAAGAAGTCGCGCTGTCCCTGCACGAGGGCGGCCGGCAGCCGGTCCGCGCGCAGACCGTCGTAGTAGGTGAGCGCGGCGGCGAAGCCCGGAGTCGGCACGCCGGCCTGCACGCCGGCGACGACCACGCGTCGCCACGCCTCTTGCGAACCGGTCACCGCTTCGGTGAAGTAGCGTGCGGTGAGCAGCGAGACGAGGTCGGGCTTTTCGGCGTAGGCCTCGGTGATCCGGTTCAGGAAGCGAGCCCGGATGATGCATCCTCCGCGCCAGATCTTGGCTACCGCGCCGAGGTCTATCTGCCACTCGTATTCGTCCGCGCCGGCCGCGATGGCGTCGAAGCCTTGCGAGTAGGCGACGATCTTCGACGCATATAGCGCGAGCCGCACATCCTCGATGAAGGCATCCGGGTCGGCGACCGAGAACCCTTCGGCGGGCCCGGGCAGGTCGGATGCGGCAGCGCGCTGGGTGGGCTTCGACGACAGGCTACGGGCGAACACGGCTTCTGCAATGCCCGAGACGGGTATCCCGAGGTCGAGTGCCGTTTGCACGGTCCACGCGCCGGTGCCTTTGGCCCCCGCCTGGTCCAGCACGATGTCGATGAACGGCCTGCCGGTTTTCGCATCGGTTTGACGCAGCACCTCTGCGGTGATCTCGATCAGGTAGGACTCGAGTTCGCCCGTGTTCCACTTGTCGAACACATCCGCGATCTCGGCTCGCGAGAGCCCAACGACGTTGCGGAGCAGGTCGTACGCCTCCGCGATCAGTTGCATGTCGGCGTACTCGATGCCGTTGTGGATCATCTTCACGAAGTGCCCGGCGCCGTCGGTGCCGATGTGGGTGACGCAAGGCTCGCCTTCGGCAACGGCCGCGATCGACTCGAGGATCGGACCGAGCGTCTCGTAGGACTCGGCCGAGCCGCCGGGCATGATCGACGGGCCGTTCAAGGCCCCTTCTTCACCACCGGAGATGCCGGCGCCCACGAAGTGGATGCCGAGCTCCCGCACGGCCTTCTCGCGGCGGATGGTGTCGGTGAACAGCGCGTTTCCGCCGTCGACGATGATGTCGCCCGGCTCGAACACGTCGGTCAGTTGTTCGATCACCGCGTCGGTGCCCCTGCCCGCCTGCACCATGACGATCGCCGTGCGCGGGCGCTGCAGGCTCGCGGCGAACTCCTCGATCGTCTGCGCCGGGACGAATCCCGCCTCGGGGTGCTCCTCGACGAGCCGTTCCGTCTTCTCCCATGAGCGGTTGTAGACGGCGACGGTGTTGCCCTCGCGACTTGCGAGGTTTCGCGCGAGGTTCGAACCCATCACGGCGAGTCCGACGACGCCGATGTTTGCTCGGGGGTTCGATCCGGTCATACCGAGGGTCCTCTCGCAGAGATTGTTCGACGATCGTGTGCCGCCCGTGCAGCCGTCCGGGGTGAGGCGCGGCACTTTCCAACCCTACTGGCATGAGTGAGCGGTGATTCTCACGTCCCGGCCGTTCGGAACGCCCCTTAGAGTTGGAAGCAAATGACAACTCCGACCATCCCGCCGATCGTCGTCATGGGGGTTTCCGGTTCCGGCAAGACGACCATCGGCACGATGCTGGCAGCCGAGCTCGGCGTACCGTTCATCGATGCGGATGACCTGCATCCGCGCGCCAACAAAGAGAAGATGCGTGCCGGCATCCCGCTCGACGACGAAGATCGATGGCCGTGGCTCAAAGCGGTAGGCGAAGCGATCGCCCGGGCCGAATCGGCGGTGACCGCATGCAGCGCGCTCAAGCGGAGCTATCGGGATCGCTTGCGTGAGTTCGCGCCGGATGCGGTACTGGTGCACTTGGTCGGAGACAAGGAGTTGCTCGCGCAGCGAATCGGCAACCGGGACCACGAGTTCATGGCCGGTTCGCTGCTCGAATCGCAGTTTCAGACCCTCGAACCGCTCGAGGCGGACGAGCCGGGCGTGGTCGTGGATGTTGCTCCGGGCAAAGGCGAGATCGTGCGTGAGGCGATCGAACGGTTGCGGGCGAAAGGGCTCATGTGACGAAGCGTCTCCGGGTCGTCGTGGCGTCTCCGCTCAGCGAAGAACTTTGCGGACTCATCGAGCGGCGTGAGCCCCGCGTCGAGGTCGTGCGCGACCAGACTTTGCTGTATCCGCAACGGCACCCCGGCGACCACATCGGGGATCGCTCGCGCAAGCGCACCCCCGAACAGCAAGACAGCTTCGACCGGCTCGTCGATTCGGCGGATGCCTTGTACGGGGTGCCCGACGAATCCGCGCGCGCGCTCAAGCGAACGGTCGAAGCCAACCCCGCGCTGCGCTGGGTGCACACCACGGTCGCCGGCGGCGGCGCGCAAGTGCGGGCGGCGCGACTCGGGCAGGCCGACCTTGAGCGCATCCGCTTCACGACGTCCGCCGGAATCCACGCCGACCAGCTTGCCGAGTACGCGCTGTTCGCGGTGCTGGCCGGGGTCAAGTCGTTGCCGCGACTGCAGCAATTGCAGCGCGACAAAGTGTGGGCAGACCGCTGGGCGATGGGCACGTTGGGAGCGCAGACCGTGGTCGTGGTCGGGCTCGGCAACATCGGCAAGCGGACCGCCGAGGTGTTCACCTCGTTCGGGGCACGCGTGATCGGTGTGCACCGTCGTGAGGTCGAGGCGAGCGTCGAGCAGATAGTTCCAGTGGCTCAGTTCGCGGACGCGATGGCGCAAGCCGATGCGGTCGTGCTCGCGCTGCCGGGCACCGAGCAGACCAACGGCATGCTCAGCCGCGAGGTGCTTGCGAACGCGAAGCCGGGCGTCACGATAGTCAACGTCGGTCGCGGCTCGACGGTCGACGAGGAAGCGCTCATCGCAGCGCTCGCCGACGGACGCGTGGGGTTCGCCGCGCTCGACGTGGTCGCCAAGGAACCGCTGCCACCGGAGAGCCCCCTTTGGTCGATGCCGAACGTGCTGATCAGCCCGCACAATGCCGCGCTCACACCCGAAGAAGACCTGCGCATCGCTGAGATGTTCGCCGAGAACGCCCGTCGTCTGCTCGATGGCGAGCCTTTGATCAACCCGGTCAACACCGTCGAGTTCTACTGAACACTGGCCGCCGGGACCATAGCGGAGGCGGGCGCTGGCGGCGCAGGCCGTGCGTGTAGACTGCGTGGTTGAACTTCGGCGAGGGATGGCCGGGCCGCTGTCGGCACGGCATCCGTGATCGACGCGGTGGAACCGGCGGTGCCCTCCGGCACAGGTCTTTCCTCACGCATAGAGCGTTCGAGTCGACAACGAGATCTGGGCCCACAGGCCCGAAAGGAACAAAGCATGGCTGAGAACAATCAGCTCGAAGCCGAACTGCGCACCCAGTTCGGGAAGGGCGCGGCGCGCAAGATTCGTGCGGCGCACAAGATCCCCGCAGTAATCTACGGGCACGGCACCGACCCGCAGCACGTCACCTTGCCGGGTCACGAGACGTCGTTGCTCGTGCGCAGGGCGAACGCGCTGCTGGATGTGCAGATCGAGGGCAAGAAGCAGCTCACCCTGGTCAAAGACATCCAGCGCGACCCGGTGCGGCAAGTCATCGAGCACATCGACCTCGTGGTCGTGCGGCGGGGCGAGAAGGTCCGGGTGGAGGTGCCGGTGCACCTTGAGGGCCAGTCGGCGCCGGGCACGATCGCGACACTCGACGTCACCACAATCGCGCTCGAGGTCGAAGCGACGCACATCCCCGAGAACGTCGTGGTGAGCATTGAAGGCGCCGAGAACGGCACCCAGATCCACGCCAGGGACGTCACCCTGCCCGAGGGCTCCACGCTCGCGGACGACCCCGATCTGTTCCTGGTCGGCATCTCTCTGCCTGCAGTCGCCGACCTCGGCGAGCCCGCTGCCGAAGAAGGCGAAGCCGAAGAGGAGAGCGGCGAAGCCGCCAAGACAGAGCCGGAGGAATAGCCACGGCCCTTTTCCGGAGCAGGCCGGCCGATGCCGGTCTGTGGCTCGTCGTCGGGCTCGGCAACCCCGGGCCCGGCTACGCGGGTAATCGGCACAATGTCGGCCAGATGGTCGTCGCGGAACTCGCTGCTCGCGGCTCCGAGACGTTCAGGAACCACAAGTCGAATGCGCAAGTGGCCGAGTATCGGTCGGCCGTGCCCGGCCCGAAGCTCGTGCTCGCCAAGCCGAACACGTTCATGAACGTCTCCGGACCGCCCGTGGCCGCCCTAGCGCGGTTCTACAAAGTCGACCCTTCGCACATCGTCGTCGTGCACGACGAACTCGATCTGCCGTTCGACAGCATCAGGCTAAAGCTCGGCGGCGGCGCCGGTGGGCACAACGGCATCAAAGACGTCGCACGCGCGCTGGGCACACAGGATTTCATCCGCGTGCGTTTCGGTCTCGGCCGCCCGCCCGGCCGGATGGACCCTGCCGATTTTGTGCTGCGCGACTTCTCGGCAGAGGAGCGCAAGGTGCTGCCGAGCCTGCTGGCGGATGCGGCAGACGCCGTGGAACTCGTCGCACGCGACGGGCTCACGGCCGCCCAGCAGCGGGTGCACGCTCCGCGCCCTTGAACTCCGCCCGCTCTGGTACCCGCGCCAACGGGCGGCGCAACGCAAGCGGCGCCGATGGCAACGCTTCGCACGGTCGGCGGCCGTTCAGCGCCGGAAAGTAGACTCGTCCAGTGAGTCTTGAGCGGTTGATCCCGGCCCTTTCGCGTGCCCGCGCGCTCGAGAAGGCACTCGGATTCGCCGACCGCAGCGCGGATTTCTCCCTCGTCGACGGCCTCCGCGCGCCCCTGCTCGCCGGGCTCACCTCCCGTCGCGAGCACCGGGCTCTGCTCGCGATCACGGCGACCAGCCGTGAAGCCGAATCGCTACGCGAAGCCCTGAGCAGCTGGCTGCCGCAAGCCGAGCTGATCGAGTTTCCGGCCTGGGAGACGCTGCCGCACGAGCGGCTGAGTCCGAGCGCCGAAACCGTCGGCCGGCGACTCGATGCGCTGCGCCGGCTCGCCGGATGGACCCGGGAACGGCCTATCGTCGTTGTCGCATCCGTGCGCGCCGCCTTGCAGCCGGTCGCCGACGATCTCGTCTCGCTCGCACCCATCCGGCTTCGACGCGGCTCGCGAGGACAAGACCTTGCCGAGCTCTCCGCCCGGCTCGTCGACCTCGCCTACACGCGCGTGGACCTGGTCACCCGGCGCGGCGAGTTCGCGGTGCGCGGCGGCATCCTCGACGTGTTCCCGCCGGTCGCGGACCATCCGCTGCGCGTCGAGCTCTTCGGCGACGAGGTCGAAGAGCTGCGGCAGTTCTCGGTGGCCGACCAGCGCTCGCTGCCCGGCGAGGTGAGCGAGGTCGAGCTCACTCCGAGTCGCGAACTCCTGCTGAGCCCGCAGGTTCGACAGCGCGCACGCGAGATGCAGCACGAGTTCCCGAGCCTTTCCGGCATGCTCGCCAAGATCGCCGAAGGCATCCCCGTCGACGGCATGGAGTCTCTCGCGCCTGCACTCGTCGACCGGCTCGTGCCGATGACGCACTACCTTCCGGAAGGATGCGCGGTCGCCGTGGTCTCCCCGGAGCGCGTGGCGACTCGTGCGGTGAACCTCGTCGAGACGAACCGTGAGTTCCTCACCGCGGCCTGGAATGCAGCGTCGGCGGGCGCCGAAGCCCCGATCGATTTGCATGCCGGCGACTTTCTGACCGTCTCCCAGTTGCGGGCGAGCACCAGCGGGCCGTGGTGGACGTTGAGCGCTTTCGACGCCGGCGCACCGCCGGCGCCCGGCTCGGGCGAGACGGCCCAGGCGACCGGCCGGGTGTCGGATGCCGGCGAGACCGCGCACGCAGCGGAACCGGCGGATGCGGTGGACCATGCGGCCTCGGAGGCCGCCGACGAGTACGTGCGCGTCGAAGCGCGAGCGGTGCCGAGCTTCGCCGGCCGGGCAGAGGGAGCGCTCGAGCACGTCGGATCGCGGTTGCGCGACGGCTGGAGCGTCGCCGTGGTCGCGCCGGGTCAAGGCCTCGCCGAGCGTGCCGCCGATGTGCTCGCCGAGCACGGACTCGCGGGCCGATTGGCGGACGAGTTCCCGGCAGAGCCGGAGCCGGGGGTCGCCTACCTCATCCGTGGTTCCGTCGAGGCGGGGTTCGAGGTCGAAGAAGCCAGAATCGCCGTGCTCAGCGAGAGCGAGTTCTTCGGCCGCAGCGCAGGCTACGACTCCCGGCAGGTGAAAAGGCTCGCGAGTCGGCGCAAGAACGTGGTCGACCCGCTGCAATTGAAACCCGGTGACTTCGTCGTGCACCAGACCCACGGCATCGGCAAGTTCGTCGAACTCGTGCAGCGCGAAGTGAGCTCCGGCGGCCGGAACCCGGTGAAATCCACGCGCGAGTACCTCGTGCTCGAATACGCGCCGTCCAAGCGCGGCTACCCCGGCGACAAGCTTTTCGTGCCGACCGAC
>CAYRUW010000062.1:0-8201 GCA_964427465.1 uncultured Diaminobutyricimonas sp. | reverse complement strand
CGAGTCGATGAGCGTGCCGTCCATGTCCCAGAGGACGGCGGCGGGAAGGCTGGAGGTCACAACGCTCAACTGTACTCAGGGTGCCTGCCAGCGTGGCTGCCGACTTCGCACCGCGCCTCCGCTCGCCGTATTCTGGAATGAGATGCCCGGCAACCGCCGGGCGGGCAGGATCGCTGTTGACAGACACATTCGCAAGCGGACGGCTCCTGGTGGTCGCGTTCGAGGGCTGGAACGACGCGGGCGATGCCGCTAGCGGCGCGGTACAGGTGCTCAAAGAGCACCTCAAGCCGGTGCCGATCCTGGAGGTCGAGTCGGAGGACTACTTCGACTACCAGTTCACCCGGCCCATGGTGCGTCAGGACGACGCGGGCAATCGCGTGATCGAGTGGCCGGCGGCCACGATCTACGGCCCGGCCACGCCCGAATCCCGGCTGTATCTATTGCTTGGTACCGAGCCGTCGCGCGGCTGGAAGACGTTCTGCAGCGAGATCGTCGACGTGCTGCTGGCCGAAGACGTGACCGGGATCGTGATGCTCGGGGCGATGCTCGCGGATGTGCCGCACACTCGCCCGATCGCGGTGTATTCGACGAGCGACGACGAGCAGATCAGGCAGGAGTTCGGGCTCGAGCGCAGTTCTTACGAGGGCCCCGTAGGCATCCTCTCCGTGCTCGGCGACGCAGCTCGGCGAGTCGGCATCCCGACCCTGTCAATCTGGGCGTCGGTGCCGCACTACGTGCACAACGCGCCGTCGCCAAAGGCGACGCTCGCGCTCGTCGAGAAGCTCGAGTCGCTGCTGAGCATCCACATACCGCGCGGCGACCTGGCGCAGGAGTCGGCTGCGTGGGAGAGCGGAATCGACGCGCTCGCGAGCGACGACGACGACATGTCGAACTACATCGAACAGCTCGAACAGGCCCGGGATGCGGTGGATTCCCCGGAGGCCAGCGGAGAGGCGATCGCCCAGGAGTTCGAGAAGTACTTGCGCCGGCGCGACGGCCGCAACCCCGGCCCCTGAATCCGCGCACGAGACTCGCACACGCCGTCTCGGCCGCACCTGTCGTGCTCCAGTAGCTGTCGTACCCCAACACCTGTCGTGCCCCAGCACCCGTCGCGCACCCGCCCCGGCGCCTGCGATCGAGCGGGCCCGCGGTCGCGATCAGAACGGGTCGAGCACGCCCAGGCTGAGCAGCACGATGAGGGCACCGCCGAGTACGAGCCGGTAGAGCACGAACGGCAGGAACGAACGCCGCTTGATATAGTTCATCAGGAAAGCGATCACGGCATAGCCGACCACGAACGCGACTACCGTGGCCGCCGCCGTCTCCGCATAGCCGAAAGGCGCGGTCGGATCGGGCTCGGCGAAGCTGTGATACAGCTCGTAGAAGCCGCTCCCGAACACCGCCGGCACCGCGAGCAGGAACGCGAACTCGGCCGCCGCCGGCCGGTTGTAGCCGAGGGCCAGTCCCGCGGTCGTCGTCGCCCCGGAACGCGACACCCCGGGAATGAGCGCGAGCATTTGCGCGGCACCGAGCAGCAGCCCGTGCGGGTAGGTCAGTTCGGTGAGACCCCGCGTGCGTCGCCCGAGGAGGTCGGCGACCCCAAGGAGCACACCGAAGACGATGAGCACGATCGCCACGAGCCACAGCGAACGGAACACCGAGCGGATGTACTCCTGGGCGAAGAAGCCGACGATCACGATCGGTATCGTGCCGATGATGATGAGCCACCCCATCCGCACGTCGGGGTCGTCTCTGCCCACGCGTACCGAATGCTCGCCCCGAGGCCTGCCGAACTGCCGGAACCACTTGCCGATGATTCGCGTGATGTCTTTCCAGAAGTAGATGAGCACTGCCAGTTCGGTGCCGATCTGGGTGATCGCGGTGAAGGTGGCGCCCGGATCGGTCGCCGACGGCAGGAACTCCCCCGCGATCCGTAGGTGTGCGCTGGAAGAGATGGGCAGGAATTCGGTCAGGCCCTGGAGCAGTCCGAGGATGATCGCTTCGAAGAAGTTCAAGCAGGTTCCGTTTCTTGGTTCGAGCCGCTCAATATTCCAGCAGCAGGTCGGTGAGCACTCGCCGGCCGAACGACAGCGAGTCGAGGGGAACGCGTTCGTCGACGCCGTGGAACATCGCCGGAAAGTCGAGCTCGGGCGGCAGTCTGAGCGGAGCGAAGCCGTAGCCGGCGATGCCGAGCTTGCTGAGTGCCTTGTTGTCGGTGCCGCCGCTCATCAGATACGGCAGAGTGCGCGCTTCGGGGTCGTGCCTGACCAGGACCGCCTTCATGTGCTCGACGAGCGGACCGGCGAACCGGTTCTCCAGCCCCACGTCCCGGTGCCGCACCTCGAGCTCGATGTCGTCTCCGATCAGCTCGCGCACCTCGGCGAGCACGGCGTCCTCTTCGCCGGGCAGGGTCCTGATGTCGATGAGGGCTTCGGCGTACTCCGGGATCACATTGTGCTTGTAGCCTCCGGCGAGCCCGGTCGGGTTGGTGGTCGTGCGCAGGGTCGCCTGGATGAACCCGGATGCGGTTCCGGTCGCGAGCACGATCTCATCCGGCGAGACGCGAGTCGCATCCGCGCCGAGCATCCCGGCGAGCTCGTCCACGAGCGCGCGAGTGGTGTCGGTGAGCCGCAACGGCCAGCCGTGCCTGCCGAGAACGGCCACCGCCTCCGCGAGCCTCGTGACGGCGTTCCCGTGCACGAGCCGGGAACCGTGTGCGGCGGCGCCGCGGGCGACGAGTTTCGCCCAGATAAGCGCCTTCTCGCCGGTCTGGATCAGGTAGGCGCGTTGTCCGGCGAAGCTGATCGAATAGCCGCCCACCTCGCTGATCGCCTCGGTCGCACCGGCGAAGAGCTCCGGATGGTTGTCGACCAGCCAATGCGAGCCGAGCACGCCCCCGGCCTCTTCGTCGGCGAAGAACGCAACAACGAGGTCCCGGGCGGGTTGCCGGCCGGACTTGAGGATGTCCTGCAGTGCGGTGACGATCATGGCGACCATGTTCTTCATGTCGACCGCGCCGCGACCCCAGAGCATCCCGTCGGCCACGACCCCGCCGAACGGGTCGACGCTCCAGCTCTCGGGAGCGGCAGGCACCACATCCAGATGGCCGTGCACGACCAGGGCGGGCTTCCCGGCCTGGGCCCCCTCCACTCGGGCGACCACGCTCGTGCGGCCAGGCGCCGGCGTGAAGTACCGAGTCTGCAGACCGAGTTCCTCGAGCAGGCTGCCCACGTATTCCGCGGCTTCGGCTTCGCCGTTCGCGCGTCCCTCGCCGTAATTGGTGGTGTCCATGCGGATGAGTTCGCCGGCGATGAGGGCCGTCGCGTCCAGGTGCGGTTCGGCGGGCACGCTCCAACGCTAGGGCATCCGGGCTTTCCCAGGGTGGAGCACGGCGCCGAACGAATGCCGGCTCGCTCCACGTTCGGCTGGATATCGCTGGCAGTGGGCCGCGAGCGACCTGAAAGCTCTCCCCTGACCGAACCTCGCCGCGTAACTTTGCCACCACGGAGGTCATGTCTTGGCAAGCGGAAAATACCGGGTCAGGCCCGGTGCCGGCCCGAACGAGATAGCGCTGCATGCGGCGCTCTTGCGCGAAGACCTGGAGCGTTCGCTTCGTGCCATCCGCGACCGGCTGGATTTGCGCATCCATGCCGAACGGCTGGTCGCGACCTTCCGCCGCGACTACCGGAAGGACCCGACCGCGTTCATCGTCACCGCCGGCGGTGTGCTCGCGGTCGGGGCGATCGTGCTCGTGGCCAGGCTTTGGAAGGGGCGTTCGGGCCCCGAGAAGTCGACTGCCCGCCCGAAGCGAGGCAAGCGCTCGCGCGACGCAGCCCGCGAGCGGATGCGAAGGCTAGGCCTGAGCCGCGACCCACGACTCGTGCGCGCGCGGGAACGCCTGCTCGACCGGAAGACCTCTCGTGGCCAAAGATAGTGCCGGCACCGCTCGGACCGGTGGCGGCGATAGCGCCGGAATCGGCGAAGGCTCGACACGCAAGTCCGGCACCGCGCCGCCCGGTGGTTCGGCGAAGCCCGAGAATCCGACCGACCTGAACGCGCGGGCCTGGCGCTACACGCTCCGCAAGACGATCCGCGAGTTCGTGAGCGACCAGTGCATCGACCTCGCCGCGGCGCTCACCTACTATGCGGTGCTCGCCGTGTTCCCGGCTCTGCTCGCCATGGTCTCGATCCTGGGCCTGTTCGGCGAAGCGGAGCGGACCACGAGGCTGTTGCTCGAGTTCGCCGGGAGGTTCCTTGCCGAAGACATGGTCCAGACGATCCAGGCCCCGATCCAGTCGCTCGCCGCATCCCCCGCCGCCGGTCTCGCATTCGTCACCGGTCTTGTCGGCGCGCTGTGGTCAGCATCCGGCTATGTCGCGGCGTTCAGCCGGGCCGCCAACCGGATCTACCAGGTCGAGGAGGGCCGGACCACGTTCGTGCTGCGGCCAATGCAACTGGGCGTGACCGTGGTCGCGGTCGTACTGCTCACGGTCGCCGCCGTCCTGCTCGTGCTGAGCGGGCCGGTCGCCAAGGCCGTCGGCGACTTCTTCGGCCTCGGCGAAGCGACCCTGCTGGTGTGGAACATCGCCAAGTGGCCTGTGATCGTGCTCATCGCCGTTTTCGTGCTTGCGCTGCTGTATTACGCGGGGCCAAACATCCGGCAGCCGAAGTTCAGGTGGGTGAGCGTCGGCTCCTTCGTCGCGCTCCTGGTCTGGGCGATCGCGACGACGGGCTTCGGATTCTATGTCGCGAACTTCGGCAACTACGACGCCGTGTACGGTTCGCTCGGTGGCGTGATCGTGTTCCTGCTCTGGGTGTGGATCACCAACAACGCGCTTCTTTTCGGCGCCGAGCTCGACGCGGAACTCGAACGAGCGCGCCAACTGCAGGCCGGGATCGAGGCCGCGATCACGATCCAGCTACCGCCGAGGTCGACGAAAGCGAGCGAGAAGAAGCGCGAGAAGTGGGCCGAGGATGTGCTGCGCGGGGTGCGTCTGCGCAAGGCGAGCAAGCACGGCCCGAGCGCTCCCAAAGGGTGAGTGGGCGGTGTCGATCCGTGCTAATCTCGTAGGTCGGTCGGCAAGGCCGAGAACACGCGCGCGGGTGGCGGAATTGGCAGACGCGCTAGCTTGAGGTGCTAGTGCCCGCATAAGGGCGTGGGGGTTCAAGTCCCCCCTCGCGCACAAAATCAAAAACGGCCCCTGATCAGGATGTTTCAGTCGAGATCAGGGGCCGTTTCCCTTCGAAAGCGCTCGTCGGGGTGCCAGTCGGAGACAAGCAGGACGAAACACAGTTCGAGGACCGCCTGCTGCAGCCCAACGACGTAGAGGCTTGCGCTTCGGACGCGCAGAAGGACACCTGTTCTGCAAGTCGCCCGGGAACGCCCTGAGGGCGAAGTAGGCTGACTCACGATGGACATGCAGCGCCGGACTTTTCTGCTCGGCGCGGCATCGGGTTTGTCGATGCTCGTGCTCACCGCGTGCACAGAACCGAGGCCGCAGCCGACCTCGCCGTCGCCCACGGGCACGAGCAGTTCGCCCTTGCCTAGGCCGGTCGCGGTGGTACGCACGTCGTGGGGCGCGGACTCGTTCGCGCGCGGCTCGTCCAGTTTCATCGCGGTCGGGTCCTCCCCCGAAAGCCGGACCACACTGGGCGAACCGTTGCTGGACCGCGTCTTCTTCGCCGGCGAAGCTACCTCGAGCGAACACCCGAACACCGTCCAGGGCGCCCAGGAGTCCGGCCGGGACGCGGCCGACGCCGTGGCCGATGTGGCGGAGCCGGGCGAGCGCGTGATCGTCGTCGGCGCGGGAATCGCCGGCGCCGCAGCGGCGAGGCGATTGCACTTGCGCGGCTACGAGGTCGCCGTGGTGGAGGCCCGCGATCGCATCGGCGGGCGCATTCACACCGTCGAATCCGATGACTGGCCGATCCCGGTCGAGCAAGGCGCCGCATGGACCGGCGGGATTGAAGACGACCCCGTGCAGCTCGAACTGATGCGCCTGGGCGTCATCTCGACCCCGCTCGAGACGATCGCCTGGCAAACCGCCGGCGGCGACACGATCCAGCCCGCGGGCGATGTCGCGGTGGAGCGTGCCCTCGAGTACGCGAGCGGCCTGCCCACCGACACTTCGCTCGCATCCGCTCTCGACGAGCTCGGCCTGGATGCGCAAACACAGACCATCGTCGAGGCATACCTGGCCTCGGCCGTCGTAGACGAACTGGGCGAAGACCCTGAGGCCATATCGGCGTGGTACGGCCTGGGCGAACTAGCCGGTCGGCCCACCCGGTTCGTGCTCGGCCGTTACAGCACACTCGTCGAAGATGCGCTCACCGAGATCGACGTCACCCTCGGCGCCCCGGTAACCCGGGTCACATACGACGAAGAGTCGGTCGGCTTGCGTCTGGCGACCGGCGAATCGGTTTCGGCCGACCGAGTCATTCTGACCGTGCCGCTCGGCGTGCTCAAAGACGGCGCAGTCGAGTTCGACCCCCCGCTGCCGTTCGCTAAGCGCACAGCGATCGCCGAGCTCGGCGTGGGCGTGCAAGACCTCGTCTGGCTGCGGTTCGACGAGACCTTCTGGGAGACCGAAGCAACGCTCTGGACGGTAGTCGGCATCGACGCCGACATTCCCAACTGGGTCAACCTGCAGCCGCTAACCGGACAGCCGATCCTCATCGGCAGGGTCGCCGGCCGGACGGCGGATCGGCTTGCCGACTACAGCGACGACGAAGTCGTGACCGCCGCGCTCGAAAGCATCCGCCCGTTCATCGAGACCGGCTAGGCGCCTCACGCAGCCGGGCCGGCCGTCTTGCCGGCGGGCTCACGGGCGTTCCCAGCGGCGGAACCACCCGGGCGGCGAGGTTCAGCAGCGACGACACGGCCGCGAACGTGGCCAGAGCCGCCGCGTTGTAGCCGGCGAACTCCCCGATCTGCACTTGATGCGGGTCGAGAAAGAAGTACGGATACCAGCCCACCGCCGCGCCACGAACCATCGTGACCATCCCCCACACGATCGGGTACCCGAGCACGAGGGCGGAGAACCGCCACGAGACCGGACGCCGGCCGGGTGCGAACACCCAGTCCGCGATCGCGTATGCCGGTATCCAGAAGTGCAGTAACTGGTCCGACCAGGGCACGTCGAGCCGGTACTCGTGCACGGTCGCTTGCGTCGCGAGCAGCGCGAACACGATTCCGGCGACCGTGAGATAGCACGTGACGACCATCCGGGCGGTGCTCAGAGCCACCGACTCGGTGCGCCGCCGTAGCGCGTGCACGCCGGTCGCCAGGAATATCGCGACGCCGGCGAAGTTGCTCTGGATCGTCAGGTAGCCGAAATAGTTGGCGACGGTGAACGTGATGAAGTCCAGGCCGTAGACGAACCTTGCGACCAGGGCGACGATCCCCGTGAGCGCAACTGCGAGGCGTACGACGCCGACCCCGCGGCGCAGCGCTGCAGCCCGGGGTTTCACGACTTGCCCGCATACTCGGGTCGCGCCGGCCGCATGCGATCAGCCTACGGACCCGGCCGTCATGGCAGCGCGGCGACGACTCGGCGATCCGGGGTCACCGTGCCGCGAGCAGCGTGCGGCGCTCCCGATTCGGCTCCCGGCGGCTGGATCTGCGCCATGCCGCTCATTATTCAGGAGGTGCTGCGAGGGAGGCTGAATGCGGTGGAGAAGAGCAGGGCGGAGAATGGGAGCATGTGCGGTCGGTTCGCAGTCATCCTCGCCCCCGACGATCTCGTCACGCTGTTCGGCGTAGACGAGACCGGCGATCTGCCGGCCACGCCCGCCTACAACATCGCGCCGACCGAGCAAGTGCCGATCGTGGTCGAGTCGGCGAAGCCAGGTAAGGAAGGCCGCCGGCTCGAATCCGCCAGATGGGGCTTGGTGCCCTCGTTCGCGAAAGACATTTCGGTGGGAGTGCGGGCGATCAACGCCCGTGCCGAGACCGTGCAATCGAACGGCATGTTCAAGCAAGCCTTCCGCAAGCGCCGCGCGATCGTGCCCGCCTCCGGATACTACGAATGGCAGAAACGCGAGTCGGGCAAACAGCCCTACTATTTGCACCCGGAGAACGACGACCTTCTGCCGATGGCCGGATTGTTCGAATGGTGGAAGGACCCGGCGAGCGGGGAATGGCTGCTCTCGACGACGATCATCACCCGGCCGGCGGCCGGCGAACTCGCGGGAATCCACGA
>CAYRUW010000061.1:0-8268 GCA_964427465.1 uncultured Diaminobutyricimonas sp. | reverse complement strand
TCTTCGAGCAGAAGCTGATCAAGCGCGGCATTTCACTGCGAGCGCTCGAGAAAGGCGAGCCCTACGCGAGCGGCAAAGAGTTCCGCATCGAGGCGGGCCTGAAGAACGGGATCGCCTCGGATGACGCCAAGAAGATCGCAAAGATCATCCGCGACGAGGCGCCCAAGAGCGTCAAGAGTCAGATCCAGGGCGACGAGCTGCGCGTGCAGTCGAAGAGCCGCGACGACCTTCAGGCGACGATCGCCCTGCTGAAGAACAAGGACCTCGACGTCGCGCTCCAGTTCGTGAACTTCCGCTGACGAACCCGCACCCGCTGGCGCATTAGACTGCGCGAATGGGTGCGGGGTGGGTGGCCACGGCGATCATCGTCGTCTTGGTGGCCGTCGATCTCGCTATCCGCATCACTGCGGTCGTCGTGGTGCCGATCAACCGCCGGCCGCAGACCGCGACCGCATGGCTGCTGGCGATCTTCTTCATCCCGTACATCGGGTTCCTGCTTTTCCTCTTGTTCGGCAGCATCAAACTGCCAAAGAAGCGCCGCGCGCGGCAGGAGACGATCAACCGGTTCATTCTCGAGACCACGGCCGGTATCGAGCAGGTGAGCACCAAACAGCCCTGGCCGCCGTGGCTGGCGCCGATAGTCGAGATGAATCGCACGTTGGGCGCGATGCCGCTCGTGGGCGGCAACTCGGCGAAACTGCTCACCGACTATGCGGGCAGCATCCGCGAGATGACGGATGCGGTGAACGCTGCCGAGCGCTATGTGCACGCCGAGTTCTACATCTTCAGCCTCGACTCGGCCAGCCGGTCGTTCTTCCAAGCTCTCGAAGCCGCGCACCGTCGTGGGGTGAAAGTGCGGGTGCTGCTCGACCACATTGCTTCGCGCCAGTACCCCGGCTACCGGCGCACCATCCGATGGCTCAAACGCTCTGGCGTGGAATG
Organism: uncultured Diaminobutyricimonas sp.; assembly: GCA_964427465.1. Lineage (GTDB taxonomy): Bacteria > Actinomycetota > Actinomycetes > Actinomycetales > Microbacteriaceae > Diaminobutyricimonas. Next base: position 7,326 of record CAYRUW010000061.1, on the reverse strand, counting down.
GCGGCTCATGCTGCCGGTGCAACCGCTCCGCGGCAAGTATCAGCGCCCCGACCTTCGCAACCACCGCAAGCTGCTCGTGATCGACGGCGAGATCGCCTACACCGGTTCGCAGAACATGATCGACAGCAGTTACAACCGGTTGCGCAACCGGGGTCGCGACCTGGTCTGGAAAGACCTCATGGTGCGCTTCGAAGGGCCGATCGTCGCGGGCATCAACGCGTTGTTCGTGACCGACTGGTACAGCGAGACCGACGAACTGCTGTTGCGCGAGGCCGATCCGATCTCGATCGCGCAAACCCCGAGCGCGCTCGACTGCCAAGTGGTGCCCAGCGGGCCCGGTTTCGAGGGCGAGAACAATCTGCGTCTGTTCAATGCTCTCTTGTACAGCGCACAAGAGCGGATCATCATCTGCAGTCCGTATTTCGTTCCGGACGAGTCCATGCTCTACGCGATCACGACCGCGGCCCAGCGTGGTCTCGACGTGCAACTGTTCGTCTCGGAGGTGGGAGACCAGCCGGTCGTCTACCACGCGCAGCGCAGCTACTACGAGGCGCTGTTGCGCGCGGGCGTCAAGATCTGGCTGTACCGCGCGCCCGTCGTACTGCACGGCAAGCACTTGACGATCGACGATCAGGTGGCCGTGGTCGGCTCGAGCAACATGGACATGCGCTCGTTCAGCCTCAATCTGGAGATTTCGGTGATGGTGCGCGGCAAGAGTTTCGTGAGCGATCTGCGCAAGGTCGAGGATGCCTACCGGCGCGAGAGCCGCGTGCTCACGCTCGAAGAGTGGCTGGCTCGCCCGTTCCGGTCGAAAGTGCTCGACAACATCGCACGCATCACCGCGGCGCTGCAATAGCCGGGTCTGCGCCGAACGGTCCATGCCTCGACCTGCTCTGCGTGGAGCGGTCGGAGCCGAACCCGTCTGCGGCTCGAAATCAGCCGGGCCCGAGTACGTGCCGCCGGGCCCGCAGTCAACCTGCCTGGCGCGCCGATTCGTGGCGGTTCGAGATCGCGACCATTTCGTCCCGCGGCACAACCTTGATCCGCTCGCGCCCTTCCGCGGCACCGAGCTCGCGCTCGTGCGTATCGAGCGCGTGCCAGCCGTCCAGGTCCGTGTATTCCACACCCCGCTCGCGCAGCAATTCGACCACCGCGGCCTCTTGCGGTTCGGCGGGCGACCACCAGTTCGCCTGGTCGTTGACCAGGTGCCGGATCGTCTCCATCGCGTCGGATTTCGTCGCGCCGATCAGGCCGACCGGCCCGCGCTTGATCCAGCCGACGACGTAGACGCCGGGCACTACCTGCTCGTCGACCGCAGTGCCTGCCCCGGTACTTCCGCCGGCCCCCGCCGGATCCGCCAGCACCCTGCCCTCCTGGTTGGGGATGACCCCGCGCGTCGCATCGAACGGTATGCCGTCCAACGCCGAACCGAAGTAGCCCACGGCCCGGTACACGGCCTGCACGGGCATCTGCCGGATCTCGCCGGTTCCGCGCACTCCCCCTTCGCCGTCCGGCTCGGTGCGCTCGTAGCGGATCGCGCTGACCGCATCCGGCCCGACGATCTCCAACGGCTTCGCATAGAAGTGCAAGTGCAGACGCCGGGATGCTTGACCGACCTCGCGCTCGCGCCACTGGTTGAGCACCTTGTCGATCACGAAGATCTGCTTGTTCGATGCGATCGCAGTGCGCGCCGCCTCGTCGTAGTCGAAGTCTTCGTCGTAGAGGATCATGTCGACGTCGCGCAATTCGCCGAGCTCGCGAAGTTCGAGCGGCGTGAACTTCACTTGCATCGGGCCCCGCCGGCCGAAGACGTGCACGTCGGTGACCGGGGACGACTTGAGGCGGTCGTAGACGTTGGCCGGCACTTCGGTGGGCAGCAGGTCTTCGGCGTGTTTCGACAGCATCCGCGCCACGTCGAGCGCGACGTTCCCGTTGCCGATTACGGCGACCTCTTTCGCGGCCAGTCGCGCGGGAAGTCGGGGTGGCCGTCGTACCAGCTCACGAACTCGGCGGCGCCATAGCTACCGGGCAAGTCGATACCGGGAATGTTCAGGCCGGCGTCGCGTACCGCCCCGGTCGCGAATACGACGGCGTGGTAGTGCCGTTTCAGGTCGTCGAGGGTGATGTCGCGGCCGTATTGCACATTTCCGAAGATGCGGATGTCGCCGCGGTCGAGGATCTCGCGCAGCGAGTTGATGATGCCCTTGATACGCGGATGGTCGGGCGCCACCCCGTAGCGGACCAGCCCGTACGGCGCGGGAAGCTGCTCGAACAGGTCGATCGAAACGTCGAAGCCCCGCTCGTGCTTGAGCAGGATGTCAGCGGCATAGATGCCGGCCGGCCCGGCGCCGACTATCGCCAGCCTCAGCTTGGTCATGTTCCTCTTCATCGGGTTGTCGCACTCGATACGGTCGCCGTACGGCGTGACTAGTTGCTGCGTTCCACGATCGTCTCGGCGAACTTGGTCAGCGCCTTCTTGACCGGGCCGTCCGGCAGCGGGGTGAGTGCGGCGACGGCCTCATCGGCCCATCTGCGCGCCTCGTTCAGCGTAGCCGCTGTGACTGCATGCGCGCGCAGTTCGGCGATCGCGGCCGCGAACGCCGCCTCGTCCGCACCGCCGTCGCGATCGTCTTCGAAACCCTTCTCCAGCCGGTCGAGCAGGCTCGCCGCATCCGGATCGGCTTCGGCCTCGCGCCGAAGGTAGAGCAGCGGCAGGGTGGCCACTCCCGACCGTAAGTCGGTGCCGGCGGCCTTGCCGGTGTGCTCGGTTTCGCTCGACAAGTCGATCACGTCGTCGATGAGCTGAAACGCGACACCGATCTTCTCACCGAACGTGGAAAGCGGCTCGAGGTATTCCTCAGGACCGTTCGCGAACACGAGTCCGACCCGGGCCGCCGCAGCGATGAGCGAGCCGGTCTTGTCGCCGAGCACGCCGAGGTAGTGGCCGATCGGGTCTTCGCCCTGTCGCGGGCCCATGGTTTCGTGCAATTGCCCGAGCACGAGCCGTTCGAATGTGCGCGCTTGCAGCCGGATGGCGCGCTCGCCGAGCTCCGAGATGAGCACGCTAGCGCGTGCGAACAGCAGGTCACCGGTGAGGATCGCGACCGAGTTGCCCCACACGCTCTGCGCCGAAGGCACACCACGCCGCAGTTGCGCCTCGTCCATTACGTCGTCGTGGTAGAGCGAGGCGAGGTGGGTGATCTCGACCACCTGGGCGGCGGTGATCACTTCGGGGGTGGCGCCATCGCCCAGTTGGGCGGTGAGCAGGGCGAGCACCGGTCGCACGCGCTTGCCACCGGCTTCGAGCAGGTAGCGGCCGGTGACATCCGCGAGTTCGTCGCCGAACGCCATTTGCTCGAGCAGGCCCGCCTCGACCTTCTCGAGCGCCTGCTCGATCTGCACGGCGAACCGGCGCTCCTCGCTCGAGGCGAAAAGCTTTTCGCCGAGGCCGAGCGAAGCGGTCAGAGTGTTGCTGCGGCGGGCGCGCCCTGGACCCGTGGTCAAATGTTCACCGATTCCGTTCTATTCCGGGCCGGCCGGCCGGGAGCCGGTCGCAGTGCCCGAACGTTTCGCGCGACGCCGGGCGACGGATGCGCGGATCGCCTCGTCGAGCGGCTTGCGACCACGGTGCAGCGCCACGACGCCGCCGGTGAGGTTGCGGTAGGCGACCCGCGTGAAGCCGGCCGAGCGGATCCACTGGCTCAGGGTGGGCTGATCCGGCCACTCGTCGATCGATTCGGCGAGGTAACGGTAGGCGGCCGGGTTCGAGCTTGCGGCGCCGGCGATCGTGGGCATGACGAACTTCAGGTAGGCGGAGTATCCGGCGCGCAGGATCGCGACCGGCGGCTTCGAGAATTCGCACACGAGCAACCGGCCGCCGGGCTTCATCACCCGGTACATCTCGGCGAGCGCGGTGTGCGGGTCTTCGATGTTGCGCAACCCGAAGCTGATGGTGACGACGTCGAATTCGTCGTCGCCGAACGGCAACCGCTCGGCGTTCGCGACTTCGAACGTCAAGTTCTTGTGCCGTTTGCGAGCGAGCTCGATCATGCCCTCTGAGATGTCGACGCCGATGACCTCGGCACCGTTCCGGGCGAGGGCGGCCGAACTCGTGCCGGTTCCTGCGGCGATGTCGAGGATCCGTTCGCCTGGCTGCGGGGCGATCGCGCGCGCGGTCGCGATCCGCCACAAGGGTGCGTTGCCGACCGATAGCAGGTTGTTGGTGATGTCGTAGCGCTGCGCGACTCGGTCGAACATGCCCGCGACCTGCTCCGGTCGCTTGTTCCTGTCGGCCCGCTCCACGACCACGAGTCTACTGAGAACAACACCCTCGGGCTGGCGGAGCAGGCTGGCGAGTGTGCAATACCCCCGTTTTACTAATCCGAAACTTTTCGCGTTATTTCGTCTAAGTTGCCCCGGTGCCGCGCGGATTGTGCAGCATACGATTGAAAAAGGGCGCTCTGCACTCTGCCGCCCGCCCCTGACTGGAGAAGCACCCATGAACGACCTCGTCGTCGCGCACCACGAAGCCTGGAAGAGCCGCGAGGCCCTCGCGGAGCAATTGATCCCCGTGATCGGACGTCTGTACCGAGACCACGGCGTGGTCACCTCCATCCACGGCCGCAGGCTCATCAACCAGTCCCCGATCGGCATTCTCAAGGCGCACAAGTACGCGCTTCAAGTGAACAAGGAGCCGCTCGCGATCGAAGACACGGCGCGGGTGCTGAAAGCCCTGGCCGAACTCGCCCCCGGTCCGGCCTCGCTCGACCTTGCCCGCCTTGCCGACGGCTACGCACGGAACGGCACCGGCATGCCGATGGTCGACTGGCTGCGGCAAGAGCTCGACACGGTCGTGAACTCGGCGAACGGCCGCCCTGAGCCCACCGACGTGGTGCTGTACGGTTTCGGCCGGATCGGCCGGCTGCTCGCACGCATCCTGATCGCCCACGCCGGAAACGGCGCGGGTCTGCGGTTGCGCGCGATCGTGGTGCGGCGTGGCGCGGAGAACGACCTGATGAAGCGCGCAAGCCTGCTGCGCCGCGATTCGGTGCACGGCTCGTTCGAGGGCACGATCACCATCGACGAGGAGAAGAACACGATCCTCGCAAACGGCACCCTCATCCAGGTGATCTACTCGGACGACCCGGCGAGCGTCGACTACACCCAATACGGCATCGACAATGCGATCGTCGTCGACAACACGGGCCGCTGGCGCGACGAGGCGGGACTCGGCCAGCACTTGAAGTGCCCGGGTGTCTCGCGCGTGCTGCTCACCGCCCCCGGCAAAGGCTCGGTCAAGAACATCGTGCACGGCATCAACCACGACACGATCGCCGACGACGACCGCGTGCTTTCTGCGGCGTCGTGCACGACCAACGCGATCACACCGGTGCTCAAAGTGATCGACGACGCCTGGGGAATCGTGCACGGACACGTCGAGACGGTGCACTCCTACACCAACGACCAGAACCTTATCGACAACTTTCACAAGGGCGACCGGCGCGGACGCTCCGCCGCTCTCAACATGGTCATCACCGAGACCGGCGCCGCGAAAGCGGTCGCGAAGGCTCTTCCGGAGCTCGCCGGCAAGCTCACCGGCAGCGCGATCCGGGTGCCGACCCCGGATGTCTCACTCGCGATCCTCAACGTCTCGCTCGAACGCCCGACCAGCCGCGAAGAGCTCAACGCGCACTTGCGCAGCATCTCACTGCATTCCGAATTGCGTCAGCAGATCGACTACATCGAATCGCCCGAGGTCGTCTCCACCGACTTCGTCGGCTCGCATCGGGCCGGCATCGTCGACGGTCTCGCGACCGTATGTACGGGCGACAACGCGATCGTCTACGTCTGGTACGACAACGAGTTCGGCTACAGCTCGCAAGTGATCCGAGTGGTCGAGACGATGGCCGGCACTCACCCGCGAGTGCTGCCCGAGCGCCGTCCGATCGCCGCACCCGCCGAGGAACCGGTGGCGGTCTGAGGTCTCGAGCCCGCAGTCTCGGTAGTGGATGCCACTGGGCGCATCCCACGTCTGCTTGCGATCGCCGCAAAGCCCTAGGCTGAAAGCGTGGATGGGTCGGCAGTGCGGGCGCTGACCGTGCGGACCGAACCCTGGCCGGATGCGCCGGGCGATGACGGCGAGCGCGGCCCGCTGACGGCATACCTGGACCCGCGAAAACCGCTTGCGTTCCTCAGGCGCGGTCGCGGCCTGGTCGGAATCGGCGAGGCGTTGCGACTCGAGTTCGAAGGTCCGGCACGGATCGCCGACGCGGCGGATGCGTGGCGCGCGGTGGCCGCGCACGCGCACGTCGACGACGCGGTGAGAGTGCAAGGCACCGGACTGGTCGCGTTCGGCAGCTTCGCGTTCGCGGACGATTCGGCGAGCAAGAGCGTGCTCGTGGTGCCGTCGATCGTGATCGGCCGGCGCGATGGCGTGCATTGGATCACCTGGATCGGAGCCGAGGTCGCAAGCACGGCCGGCGCCCGAGAGCTGCAAGCGCCGCACCCGGCTCCTCCCGGAGCGGAGCCCGGTTTCGTGCTCGGCCCGGGTGTCCTGGGGCCTGACGGGTTCCGGGATGCCGTGCGCACGGCGCTGCGCAGGATCCGTGCCGGCGACATCGACAAGGTCGTGCTCGCGCGCGACCTCGTCGGCCGCCTGCCCGAGAACGCCGACTTGCGACTGCTGCTCGACGAACTCGCGCTCGGCTACCCCGACACTTGGACTTATGCGGTGGATGGCACCGTGGGTTCGAGTCCCGAGACTCTTGTGAGCGTCGAACGCGGCACGGTACGCGCGCGAGTGCTCGCGGGCAGCAGCCGCAGGGGCGAAAGCCCAGCCGCCGACCAGGAGCTCGCCACCGAGCTCACGACCTCGACCAAAGACATCGACGAGCACGGCTACGCGGTGCGCAGCGTGCTGTCGGCGTTGAAGCCGTTCACGCCGGCGATCGCCGCGAGCGAGCTGCCGTTCGCTCTCAAGCTGCCGAACCTCTGGCACCTCGCTAGCGACATCGAGGGCACGATCGCAGCCGAGCACACTTCGCTCGACCTTGTCGCCGCCCTGCACCCGACCGCGGCGGTCGCGGGCACCCCGCGGGATGCCGCGCTGCGCGTGATCTCCGAACTCGAGCCGTTCGATCGCGGCCGCTACGCCGGCCCGGTGGGCTGGGTCGGCGGCGACGGCGACGGCGAGTGGGCGATCGCGTTGCGCGGTGCCCAGATCGAGGACGACGGAACCGTGATCGCCCATGCCGGCGCGGGGATCGTCGCCGACTCCGACCCGGAACGCGAACTCGCCGAGACCACGCTGAAATTCCGGCCGATGCT
>CAYRUW010000060.1:0-8271 GCA_964427465.1 uncultured Diaminobutyricimonas sp. | reverse complement strand
TCAATCGGGGTGGGCTTTGAGGGGGGGGCGCCGTTTCTCCGGGTGGGGCTGGGGGGGGTTGAGCCAGTCCCAGTGACCGTCGAGCAACACCACGCACTCCTCGAGCGAAATGCCCGCCTCGGCGACCGCAGAGACGGCTCGGGCGCCCGCCAGCCCGAGCGCAGCCGTGAGCCCGAGCCGGTCTACCTCATCGTTCGTCGCAGTGCCGACCGCATTGAACACGCCCCAGCTGGCGGCTTTGGGAAACAGCTCTTCACGTCGCTTCTCACTCAGCAGTTTCGAGTCGCGCAGGCCTTGGGGCTTCCGCCGCACGCCGGCGTCGATCACGCACACGCCCACCCCGATAGGGCCGGCGATCGCACCTCGACCCACTTCGTCGCAGCCGATCACATATCGCGCTCCCTCGCGCTGGAGCGCCCTCTCGAACCGCATGGTCGGGTCGGCTACGGTCATCCGGTCACCCTGCCCGGGCCTCGTCGAGCCCGCGGAACACGAGCTCGTAGTTGTCCAGCCAGCTCCATCGGTCGACCGGCCAGGTGATCAGCAGCGCCCGGCCCACGACGTGGTCGATCTGCACGAAGCCGCCGCCGGGGTCGTCGCGGTGGAACACCGAGTCGGCGGAGTTGTAACGATTGTCGCCCATCACCCAGAGCGCGCCTTCGGGAACGGTGGCCTCGAATTCGAATTCGGTGGCGCGCTCCGCCGACGGGGGCAACTTGATGTAGGGCTCGTCGAGCCCTACGCCGTTCACCGTGAGCTGCCCGAACTCGTTGCAGCATGCCACAGTGTCACCCGGCAACCCGATCACTCGCTTGATCAAGTGGTCGCTGCTGTCCGGCGCGCTGAGCCCGACGAATGCGAGCACATTGTCGACGGCTGCGACGAACCAGTTGCGATCCGGCGGCACGCTCGGTGAGAGCCATCCGCCCGGATCCCGGAACACGACGACATCGCCGTGCTCGATGGGCATGACCTCGGGAACGAGCTGGTTCACGATGATCCGGTCGTTCTCGAGCAGCGTGTTCTCCATCGACTCCGATGGGATGTAGAACGAGCGGACCAGAAACGTCTTGATCAAGAACGAGATGATCAGGGCCGCGACGAAGATAAGCAGAATGTCGCGGAGGAACAGCTTGACGCCGCGCGATCGCCGCCGCTCGCGCGCAACGCGTTCCGAGCGGGTCTGCTGAACGTGATCTGTCATCGAACCCCTGAGCTCCCTGCAAGCCTAGAACGCAGGGAATCGGCCGGAGTGCACCCTCGCGGCGACACACGGCGAAACCGGGAGTCGAGACGGGTTGCCGGGCGCGTCATGTCGACCCCCTGGCATGGCGGGCGAACCGAGGGGCCGCTCGCCCCACGCGCGGCTAGGACTCGCGCTTCTCCCGGATCTTCGCCTTCTTGCCGTGCAGACCGCGCAAGTAGTAGAGCTTGGCGCGACGCACATCGCCTTTCGTGACCACTTCGATGCGATCGATGATCGGCGAGTGCACCGGGAACGTACGCTCGACGCCCACCTGGAAACTCATCTTGCGGACCGTGAATGTCTCGCGCACACCAGAACCGGAGCGGCCGATCACGACGCCCTGGAAGATCTGTACGCGCGAGCGGTTTCCCTCGATGATGTTGACGTGCACCTTTACGGTGTCCCCGGCCCGGAAGTCCGGAATGTCCTGCTTGAGGGATGCGGCATCGACGCTGTCGAGGACGTGCATTTCGGTTTCGCTCTCTGCGGCCGCCACAGGTCGATCGCTGTTCGGTGGATCATGAGGTGAGAAGACGTGCGCTCGGACTGAGTCCGGCTCCCCTGTGGCAGAGCCGTGCCAGGCACAAGGAGCAATTTTGCCACATCCGCCGGTTCAACCGCCATTCGGGCGGGCACGGGTTCACTCGGTCGCGCGCACGGCGACGAGCATGACCGCGTCGAGGTCGAACGCGCCGCTGCCTACGGCCTGGCAGATGACGTACGGCTTCTGCCCGCCGGATACGACGCGGGTGACACTCGCGTACCCTGCCAAATCGCGGATCGCGATCGATGCGTCGAGCACCGAGCCCGGGTAGCCGAGCCCGCACCAGCTTTCAGTGGTCAAGCCCGGGTCGGTACCGAGCAGCGTCATCGTGAGCTGCCAGTTTCCGCTCGCGAGCGGATCCTGGAACTCGACGACGTCGTCGTGAGTGTTCGCCGCGAGTGACACGTCTACCGCGATTCCGGTGCGAATTCCCTCGGTGCCGTCTGCCCCAGGCTCGCCTTGTTCGCCTTGTTCGCCTTGTTCGCCTTGCTCGCCCTTGTCGCCCTTGTCGCCCTTTTCGCCTTGCTCGCCCTTTTCGCCCTTTTCGCCTTTCTCGCCCTTTTGGCCCTGCTCGCCCTGCTCGCCTTGCGGCCCTCGAGGTCCGACGGGTCCGGCGGGCCCGCGCGCCCCGTCTCGGCCGTCGACACCCGGCGTTCCTGCCGGGCCTTGTTCACCAGCGGGACCTTGCGGGCCGGCGGGACCTTGCGGGCCCGCGGGGCCTGCCGGACCCGCCACTTCGCCGGACCCGGTCGCGCCGGCATTGCCGGCTCCGACGAACCCGGCGGCACGTATCGATTGCGCCGTCCAGTTGCCCGCGAAAGCGAAGACGAACACCCCGAGCAGGATGGCGATGACACCGACGATTCGTTTCGGCAAGGAATCTCCGTTCGGGTCGCGGACGCCGCGCTTCCACATTGGCCGCGAACCGGCAGCCGCGCATCACCCCACAGGGTTAATCGTGGTCGTCGGCGTTGAGCGGTCCCGATCCGATCAGGCCGTGCGACCTCGCGGACCGCACTGCCGAGAGCCGGGAGCTGACCCCGAGTTTTCGGTAAACGGCGCGCATGTGCGTCTTGAGCGTGTTGGGAGACAAGAACAAGTGCTCGGCGATCTCGCGGGTCGACAGGTCACTGTCCAGCAGGCGCAAGACATCCGCTTCCCGATCGGATAGTTCCGCCGGCAGGCGGTGCCGGAATGGCGACGGGCGCGGCAGCGGGGCGACCCCGAGCGGCTTGCCCACCTCGCGCAGACGATCCTCGAGCATCCCTGGGTGGGCGAACCGGCTCAACCGGCTCTGCGCGCGGTATAGCGCGCGCCTGGCCGCCTCGTCGTCGCCGGCGGCCATCCGCACGGCAGCGAAATCGAGGTTCAGCCACACCTCGAGGAACGGCAAGCCGAGCGCGGCCTGCGCACTAGGCGGCTCTTGCCACTTGCCCGCCGACAGGACGTCGTCCGCCGCGAGCGCACACATCGCATCCGCCCATTGCACGGCGCCCAGGTCCGCGTAGCCTTCAACGTGCTGCGCCTCGGCGACCCAATCCCGAAGTTCGGCCAGCGCCACCCTGGCCTGCGCCAAGCGGCCCAATCCGGCCATCAGGACGCAAATCACCGCGCGACCGGCGCACTGCACCGCGAGGAACTGGGCCGGACACTCGCGCACAGAACGCAGCATGGCTGCCATCACCTCGACCGCCGCCTCGTGGTCATCCGTCGCATACAACGCCCCGGCAAGGGCACCATGGCTCAAGTGCCACAGGGTCGAGTCCTCGTCCACGAGCACGTTCAAGCGGGCCGCCGCTTCCAGCAGCCTCGGCATGTCTCCGAGCACCACGTACTGCATCGTGAGCGACCCGAGCTCTTCCACCGTCGAAGGTTCCGCCGCCCTCCGATCGCGCAGCCATCGCGCCGCGAGATCGTGCCGTCGTTCGTACGCGGCGACGAGGGCGGCGTGCGCACACAGCGCGGGACGCGATGTGATCGCCGAAGCAGGCAGCGCTTGCAGCCAGCGGAGCTGGCTCGCGTAGAGAACCTCTTTGAGTTCCGGCAGCCGCTGCTGGAACAAGTCCGCCGCGAAGTCGAAGTGCTCGCCCTCGAGCGCGTGCGCGATCGCGCGCGGAGGATCGGCATCCGCGAAACGCTCGGCTGCCCTGAGGTTGAGTTCTCTCGCGCGCTTCGGCGAACGGCGCTCCAGCTCGTCTCGGAGCAGATCGCGGATCACGCCGTGCATGACCCAGCCGCTTGCAACCGGGGACAAGAACATGCCCCGCTCGGCCAGGCGGTCCAGCCGCCGGCCCGAGTCGTCTATGCCGAGTACGGCATCCACATCGAAGGGAGTGAGCAAGTCGAGTACCGCGGCGTCCCTGGCCAGCTCCTGCAATTCGGCCGGCAGGGTGCGCAACGCCTCCCTGGTCAGCGACGCGGCTACGCTTCCGCCCCGAAGTCGTCGTTCGATGCCAGCGCCGGACTCGGCGACGAGCCCCCTGCTCAGCCCAACCGCCAGAGGCCAGCCCCCGGTCACCTTGAGAACGCGTTCGGCGATGGTCTTGGTCGACGAAAGCAGCTCGGCGATCTCGTCGGCCGTGAACGCGAGTTCGGCGCCGTCGATGCGCGCGAGCGCGCCCTCGGCGAGCAGCCGGTCGAGCTGTGCCGGTGGTGCCGATCGCGACACGAGCACGATGCGCAGCCTCTCGGGGAGTCCGGTCACGAGATAGGCCAGCCACTCGAGCAATTGCGGTTCGACCACGAAATGCAGATCGTCGAGCACGACGGTCTGCGCGTTCGCCGGTACGACGGCGATTAGCTCATCGAGCCGGTCGAGCGACATCTCGCCTGTGGCGTTCCAGGCTTCGCCGGCGACGGCCGCACCCAGCCGGCCGAGCAGTCGTTCGGTGTCGTTGTCCCGGGAATCCAGTGCGAGCCAGGTGTGCGCGGTGGAAGACGCCTTGAGCCAGGACCGCACGGCGGTGGTCTTGCCCGCGCCCGCGATACCGGTCACGCAAATCACCCGGGCGGCCGCAGATTCGTCGAACCGCTCGTGCAAGCGTGTGCGGGCGAGAGGCTCGGGCACCCCCACAGGGTAGCGTCGGGCGCAAGCAGGGCGATAGCTACCCTCGCTCGTCGGGCGGATCCAGCCGGATCACCGGCCCCGGATCCTGTGCCGCGTCGTAGCCCTCGCGCGAGTATGCGCGCCGATCGAAGACCGACATGACCGCCCGCATCCGCTGTTGCGTCTCCCTGGCCAATTGCAGGACCGCACTCCAGAACGCGACGAGCGCGAGCACGACGGCGAGCACCGCGAGCACTGCCGCGAGGGTATCGCCGGAGGCGAAGCCATAGCCGATCACGACCGCATACCAGGCCGAGAGCACAATCGCGTCGAGCACCGAGACCGCGCGCGCTCGGCGGACGGAAGCCCGTGCCCAGGTCACGACGGCGACGATCGCGAGCACGAGTCCCAGCAGCGGCGCCAGGAGCACGTAGACGAGGAAATCCCATCCGGAGTCCGTGGCCAGGATGCCGCGGCCGATCAGCAGCCAGACCGGCAGCACCACGATCGCGCCGAGCAGCGCGTAGTACACCCAACGTCGGTACCACATGCGGTTAAGGGTATCTTCGCTAGGTGAATCACGAGTGGGTGGAGGGCCGATGATCGAACTGCGAACCGCGGCCGAGATCGAGCAGATGAAGGCCGCGGGAGAATTCGTGGCGAGCGTTCTCGAGGCCACCCGGGCCGCCGCGAGCATCGGCACCAACCTGCTCGAGCTCGACCGGATCGCCCACGACATGATCCGCGCGGCGGGCGCCGAGAGCTGCTACATCGACTATCACCCGTCGTTCGGTGCCTCCCCGTTCGGCAAGGTGATCTGCACGTCGGTCAACGACGCCGCGCTGCACGGGTTGCCGCACGACTACCGGCTGCGCGACGGCGATCTGCTCTCACTCGATTTCGCGGCGAACGTCGACGGCTGGGTCGCCGACTCCGCCATCTCATTCGTTGTGGGGTCGCCGCGAGACGAAGACTTGCGACTGATTCAAGTGTGCGAGCTCGCGCTTGAGGCCGGGATCGACGCTGCGCGGGCCGGTAACAAGATCGGCGACATCTCTTCTGCGATCGGCGAGGTCGCCCGGGCAGCGGGCCTAGGCGTGAACCTGGACTTCGGGGGTCACGGTGTCGGGCGCACCATGCACGGCGATCCGCACGTGCCCAACGACGGGCGGGCCGGTCGCGGCCTGAAACTGCGCCCCGGCCTCGTGTTCGCGATCGAGCCGTGGCTCATGCTCGGCACCGACGAGATCTACACCGATCGCGACGGCTGGACCCTGCGCAGTGCTGACGGATCGCGGGCCGCGCACGTCGAGCACACAGTCGCGGTGACCGAGGACGGGCCGCTCGTGCTCACACGCTCTCCCCATCCTGACCTGCAGGCGCGGTGAATCGACGCTCGTTTCCGGCTCCTTGCCCATTGTCGAGCAGGTCAGGGCGGATGCGCCGGGTCCGTTCGATCTGCTGCTCGCGCCGCCACGCGGCGATGGCCGAATGGTTCCCGCTGAGCAGGACCGGCGGAACCTCCAGGCCCCGCCATTCGGCGGGTTTCGTGTAGCTCGGGTACTCGAGCAGGCCGTTCTCGTGGCTCTCCTCCGCGAGACTGGCCGGGTTTCCGACCATTCCCGGGATGAGGCGGGCGATCGCCTCGACCATAGCCAGTGCGGCGACCTCTCCCCCATTGAGCACGTAGTCGCCGAGACTCAGCTCGCGCACCCGCGCCCGGGTCGCAGTATGTTCGACCACGCGCTGGTCGATGCCTTCGTAGCGGCCACATCCGAACACTAGTCGCGGTTCGACCGCAAGTTCGCGCGCGACCGACTGACTGAACAACTCGCCGGCCGGTGACGGGAAGATGACAACGGGTTCAGGCACGACCGATTCGATGGCTGCCGGGCTCGGTGCCGGCGACTCGGTGAGCGCGGCTTCGACGAGTGCCGATCGGGTGACCGCGGGGTCCAGCACCGCATCCAGCGCCTCCCCCCACGGTTCTGCGCGCATCACCATGCCGGCACCGCCGCCGTAAGGGGTGTCATCGACCGTGCGATGCCGGTCGTGCGTGAAGTCGCGCAGATCGTGCACGTGGACGTCGATCAGCCCGCCCTGCCTGGCTTTGCCGAGCAGCGACACGTCGAGCGCGGAGAAGAACTCCGGAAAGATCGAGACGATGTCGATGCGCACCATCCGACCCTATCCCCGCAGGTCTAGCCGGGAAGCTCTTCGAAGAGGCCTTCCGGCGGTGTGATGCTGATGGTGCCGGCTTTGATGTCGACCGCCGGAACGATCGCCTTGACGAACGGCACGAGCACCTCGCGATCCGCTGTCTTCACGACGAGCAGGTCTTGCGCAGGCAAGTGGTCGACGCGAGCGACAACGCCCACCTTCTCCCCATCGCGCAGCGCGGTGAGACCGACCAGCTGGTGGTCGTACCAGGCGTCGTCTTCGTCGGGCAGCTCCGCCGCATCCTGGTCGATCCAGAGGATCGCCTTCACGAGCGACTCGGCGCTCGTGCGATCGGTAACGTCTTTGAAGAACGCGACCGGATGCGTGTTGTACCAGCGCAGTTCGGCCAGTTCGATCGTCTTGCCGTGCCACGGCGACGATGTCGGCACTTGCAGCGAGAACACCGCGCCCGGAACGAACCTGCGTTCCGGGTCGTCGGTGTAGAGCTCGAGCTTCAGCCCGCCTTTCAGGCCGTGCGCTTTCAGCAGCCGGCCGACCCGGAGTTGGGTGTCGCCGGGCTTCGGAGCACGAGCACGCGCCACGACTAGTCGTCGGTGTCGATGACGTCGACCCGAACCCGGCGGCCGTCGGCAAGAGCCGTGACCAGGGTTCGCAACGCCTTGGCGGTGCGTCCGCCCCGGCCGATCACCCGGCCGAGGTCGAGCGGGTTCACCCGCACCTCAAGCACCTCGCCGCGCGCAGAGTTCTTCTCGACGACCTCAACATCATCCGGATGGTCGACGATCCCCTTGACGAGGTGCTCGAGAGCTGCTGCCAGCACGATTACGCGTTCTCGGCCTGCTCAGGCGTCTCCTGAGTCGTCGACGGCGCGGCGTCTGCCTCTGCGGCTTTCTCCTTGGCGGCATCCGCGTCGATAGCGGCCTCGTTGGTGCCCTCCTGGGTCACCGCGCCTGCAGCCGCGTCGTCGCCGGTCGCGCCCGCAGCATCCTTGTCCGCTGCCGGCTTCTTAGCGGCCTTGCCCGTCTCTTTGCCGCTGTCAGCTTTCGCGTCGGCAGCCTTCGCATCCTCGGCCTTGGCGTCGGCCTTCGGCTTGGGCTTGAGCACCGCCTTCTTCTTCGCATCCGGCTCGAACGGCTGCTTCGGCTCAGGGCTCTTCACGGTGTTCTTGGCACCCTTCTCGCCCTTGAAGATGCCCCAGTCGCCGGTCAGCTTGTCCTGGTCGGGGTTCCGGCTGCTCATGAAATAGGCGAGCAG
>CAYRUW010000059.1:0-8295 GCA_964427465.1 uncultured Diaminobutyricimonas sp. | reverse complement strand
GCGTGCCGGCCGTGCTTGTTCTCGAACCGGGGGTCCAGCCGGATGCCGATCCGGTGCGCGGCATCCGCCCACTGCCGTTTGAGGTGCTCGGTCGGTGCGACCACGGTCACCCGGTCGACGGAATGCCGGTTGAGCAGTTCTTTCGCCAGTCGCAGGGCGAATGTGGTCTTGCCGGCGCCGGGAGTGGCCGAGACGAGAAAGTCGCGCGGTTCGGATTCGAAGTACTGTTCAAGCGCTTCGGCCTGCCAGGCGCGCAGCTTGTCGGCCGTGCCGCGTGCCGCACGTTCGGGAAAAGAGGGTGGGAGTCGGTCCGCGGAAGATGCCCCGAGCGGGGTCTCGTACACAGCGCTCACTCGATGAAACTCTACCCGGCTGTGCGCCGTGCTCGAGCGCGTCAATCGTGCGCGGTGTCCGGGCCCGGTGCCGGTCGTGCACGGGATTCCGGGGCGCCCAGCAGGGCCGCGGGACGCACCGCGCCGCGCCCGAACCTGGCTTCGAGCGAATCGATTGTGTGCTCGGCTTCGCGCCACGATTCGTCGTCATCCCACAAACCGGTGGCGTCGCTGCCCGCGGGGAGCAATTGCTCGGCGCGAACCCCGATCAAGCGGATGCGCGCGCCGGGCCGGTCCAGGCCGTCGAAGAGCTCAGTCGCGGCCTCGAAGATCCGCCGGCCCAGATCCGTCGGTTCGGGAAGCGTCTGCGACCTCGTGACGGTCGTGAAATCGCCGAAGCGCACCTTTATCGATACCGTGCGGCCGGTCAGTCGCGCTGCACGCAAGCGGGCGCCCACGCGGCCGGAAAGCTCCAGCAGTTCGCGGCGCAAAGCATCCGGATCGGTCAGATCTTGCGTGAACGTGCGCTCATGGCCGACGCTCTTCTCGACCCGTTCGATGGTCACGGCGCGCGGATCGCGCCCCCACGCCAGGTCGTGCAAGCGACGCGCCGAAGCAGTGCCTATCCAGCGCTCGAGCGTGCCGATCGGCGTAACGGCCAAGTCGCCGACGGTGCCGACACCCATGTTGCGCAGTCTCTGTTCCGACTTCGTCCCAACGCCCCACAGTGCCGAGACCGGCAGCGGATGCAGGAATTCGAGGGTCGTGCTCGCGGGCACGACGAGCAGGCCGTCCGGCTTGGCGCGGCTCGAGGCCAGCTTGGCGACGAATTTGGTCGCGGCCACTCCGACCGAGCAAGTAAGTCCAGTTGCCTGTACGACGCGCTCGCGCAGCAGTTTCGCGATCTCGAACGGCGAACCGAGCAAGCGCCTCGCACCGGCGACGTCGAGGAACGCCTCGTCGATGCTGATCTGTTCGACCAGTGGCGTCAGGCTCTCGAAAACCGCCATGACCTCCCTTGAGTAGCGCAAGTAGCGGTCGTAGTGCGGTTCGAGCACAACGGCTTGCGGGCAGCGGCGAAGCGCTGCAGCCATGGGCATGGCCGAATTCACGCCGTATTTCCGCGCCACATAGTTGGCAGCGGTCACCACCGACCGCGCACTTGGATGCCCGACGATCACCGGCCGATCGCGAAGTTCCGGCCGGTCGAGCAGTTCGACGGAGGCGAAGAATGCGTCCAGGTCCACATGCAGGATGTGCGCAGCCGGGTCGTCGACGGGATTCGTCGTCACCTGCCGGCCAGTGCCGTCCTGCTTGCTCACCTTCCCATTCTGCGCCGTGGCGACCGGAGATTCGCTTGCAGGGCCCTGGCGGGGACGCACGGTGTTGCGGCAGGCTGAAAGGATGACGATCGAGCACCCCTGGTCGCGCTACGTCGCACTCGGCGACTCGTTCACCGAAGGCATCGGCGATCCGGAACCGTCGAGTCCGGGCGGGCACCGGGGCTGGGCCGATCGGGTCGCCGAGGTGCTGAGCGCCAAGACCGAGGACTTCGCATATGCGAACCTCGCGGTGCGCGGCAAACTGCTGCACCAGATCGTGGACGAGCAGATCGAGCCGGCGCTGGAGCTGCGACCGGATCTGATCACGATCTCCGGCGGCGGAAACGACATCATCCGTCCCGGTACCGACCCGGACGAGGTGGCCAGGCGCTTCGACGCGGCGATCGAGCGGTTGCGTTCCGACAACGCGACCGTCGCGATCTTCACCGGTCCCGACGTGGGCACCACCCCGGTGCTCGGACGGGTCCGTGGCAAGACCGCGATCTACAACGAGAACCTGCGCGCGATCGCGAGCAAGCACGACGCGATCGTGGTCGACCTATGGGGGCTGCACGAGTTGCGCGACCCACGGATGTGGGCGCCAGACCGGTTGCACTTCTCGCCCACCGGCCATCACACGATCGCCCGAGCGGTTCTCGCGGCGCTCAACGTCGAGAACGATCTCGAGCCGTGGCAGCCACAGCCGATGAAACCGATCTCGTGGCGGCGGGCACGGGTCGAAGACATCGGCTGGGCGCGCGAATATCTTCTGCCGTGGGTGATCCGGCGGATCAGACATCAATCGTCGGGAGACAACGTGCTGCCCAAGCGGCCTGAGCCGGGACGCGTGCGCGAGTAGACGGAATCAGAACAGCGACACGATCGGGTCGGTCAGACGCCACCACGGTCCGGGGTCGCGGATGTCGTCGCCGAGTTCCAGCGGCACTTGGAGCAGCTCGTCGCCGACGAAGATCTCGAGTCTGCCCACTCGATCGCCGGCCGACGCCAGCCCGATCGCGCGAGTGGAGACGAAAGAGCTCACCGGGGTGCCGGACCAGACGAGGGCGTGCGTGTCTTCGGCGACGACTATTCGAGCTTTATCGCCCCATTCGGTCGTGTAGTCGCCGACGACATCGCCTGCTTCGGCGAGGGTGACGACTTCGAAACCCGCGACTGCGGTTTCGAGCAGGTATTTCACGTCGCGGGCCAGCTGTTCGTGGTCGGCCGCACCCAGCACGGCGCCCACGAGAGTCACGGTCTCGTCGCCGACCTCGCGATCCGCCGAGAACAGCAGGTTCGCGCCGCTAGCGGTGAGGGTGCCCGTCTTGATTCCGTCGACGCCCGCGGTGCCGAGCAGAAGATTGCCGTTGGGCAACCGGCCGATTCCGGGGACGTCGATGTAAGGCATGGCGACGATCTCGGCGATCACGGGATTCGCTAGTGCGAGCTCTCCGAGTTCGATCAGTTCGGCAGGCGTCGCAGTGTTGCCAGGCGACATTCCCGTGCTATCGACGATGGTGATCCCGTCGAGCCCGTGTTCGGCGAGCCAGCCGCGTGCTCGTTCCACGAATGCGGGCTCGGATCCGAAGGCCCAGGTCGCCAGCGACTCTGCGTAGTTGTTCGCCGAACGCACGAGCATGACCTCGAGCGCCTCGCGCTGGCTTAAGCGCAAACCGCTCCACACGGTGGCGACCCGCCCGTTGGCGGCCGCGTACTTGTTACGCAGCGCAACATCGGCGCTCGTGAAGGTGAGTTCAGGCCCGGCCTCACCGGCGGCGAGGGGATGCTCGTCGAGCACCACGAGGGCCGTCACGATCTTCGTGATCGACGCGATGGGGCGCTCACCGGCCTCGCCGCCCGTCGCGAGCGGCACGTCGAATCCGATCGCGCCGATCGCGCTTGCGCCGTAGCCGGGCCAATCGAGCTCAACCGCGTCGGTTGCCGGCACCGCTACGGCCTGCACGTGCGCCGTGACCGGCTCGATCGGAGCCAGCAGGGTCATCGGCAGGTAGAACGCGCTCGAGAGAATCAGGCCGAGCCCGCCGAACACGGCTATCCGCCTTCGGCGGTACACCTTTGCGGGCTCGTGCGGCACCCGCCTCATCCTAGGCGCGGCCAGCCGCCGGCGCCGGGACGATGGACTGCTCAGCGGTGCGAACGGGCCGGTTGGCGTGCTCGCGATGCGGGTCGCCAGGGGCCGGCACGGCGTTTGTTCGGTTCTGCTGCACCTGCATCTCGGCGAACGCGTCGTAACCGGTGGCATGCATCGCCTCGTCGAAAGCGGCCATCGCGGCGGCGATCGCGGGACCGGCCGAACCGCGGCGGCGCACCCGCCTTGCCACCAGTGCGAGCCCAGCCATTGCGGCGGCGGCACCGGCCGCCAAGACCAGCGACATGAGCACGTCGGTCACGCGCCCAGTGTAACTTCGCGGCACCCTGCACTCGCGCCAGTCGCACCCTGACGGGTAGCCGGGAAACATATCTCGCGCACAGTTGTTGAATAAGTAGTGAAGCAGTGGTGGGAGGTGCCGGTATGTTGAACGGCTCTTCGCCGCGTGCTGCCGGGACCGCCACGACCGAGGGCGGACCGGCACTCGAGCAAGCCGCGGAACTGCTCGACGGCCGGCGGATCGCCGTGCTCACCGGCGCGGGAATCAGCACCGACTCCGGCATTCCCGACTACCGCGGCGAAGGCCGGCGAGTACGCCAGCCGATGACTGTGCAGCAGTTCCTGAGCACCACGGAACGACGCAAACGATACTGGGCGGGCAGCCATCTGGGCTGGCGCTCGTTCAGTTCGGCCAAGCCCAATGCCGGTCATTTCGCGCTCGCCCGGCTCGAAGCCAGCGGGCATGTCGCAGGCGTCGTCACGCAAAACGTCGACGGGCTGCATGTGCGGGCCGGCTCGCAACGCGTGGTGGACTTGCACGGCAGCATGGACCGCGTCAGGTGCCTGACCTGCGGGCAGTACTTCGCCAGGCAGAGCATCGCCCAGCAACTGCTGCAACTCAACCCCTGGCTGAGGCGCCCGAGCGCGGTCGAACTCGCGCCCGACGGCGACGTGCAAGTGCACGACATCGAGCGTTTCGCGATACCCGAGTGCACTGTGTGCGGCGGCATCCTGAAACCGGATGTGGTGTTCTTCGGCGAGTTCGTGCCGCCCGCCAAGTACGCGGCCGCGGCATCCGTCGTGCGTGCGGCCGACGCGCTGCTGATCGCCGGCTCCTCGCTCGAAGTGAACTCCGGCATCCGGCTGCTCGAACTCGCCTTGCGTCAGAACATGCCAGTGGTCGTGGTCAACCGGGGGCCGACCAAAGGCGACGCGAAGGCCACGGTTAGGATCGAAGGCGGTACCTCTGAGACCCTGAGCGCCCTACAGAAGCGCCTGACCGGCCCGCATCCCGATCGGCCGCTAGCAATCGAAGGAAGCAAATGACCCTGCTGTACCTCGTTCGCCATGGTGAGACCGACTGGAACCTGGCGCGACGGATACAGGGCAGTTCCGACATCCCGCTCAACGAGACCGGTCGCGCTCAGGCGACGGCAACCGGTCGGCTACTCGCGCGCAGGACGTGGGATGCGATCGTGTCGAGCCCGCTCATTCGTACGCTCGAAACAGCCCGGCTGATCGCCGCAGAGACCGGTCTCGGCGAACCCGAAGTGGTCGAAGGCATCGTCGAACGCAACTACGGCGCGGCCGAAGGACTCACCGGCGACGAGGTCGAGCGACGGTATCCGGGCGGCACGCCGGTTCCCGGCCGGGAATCGCGGCGGGAGGTCGCCGATCGGGTGATCCCGGCCCTGCACGACCTGGCCGCGAAACATCCGGGCGGCTCGGTGATCGTCGTGAGCCATGGTGGCGTCATCCGGTCTGTTCTTGACGAATTCGCCGTGCACATCTCCCGCGAACCGATCACGAACGGTTCCGTGCACAGTTTCCGCCATGTCGACGGCGGACTCGAACTCATCGAATTCGACGACCCGATCGAGGTCGAATCGGTGCTGCCGGGTGCCGGGGATATCAGCGAGCAGAACGTGTTCGAGACGCGCTGACCTCAGAAGCGACTTCGGCGAGCAGATCCAGCAGTATCCGCGCCGAGCGGGTCCAGTCGAAGCGTTCCGCCTGTGCTCTCGCCAAACGGGAAACGCTCGCCCAGTCCTGCTCGAGAGCGAGCACCTCTGCCGCGAGCGCCGCATCGTCGCCCGCCGGGAAATACCTGGCCGCCGCTCCCCCGATCTCCCGGAAGATCGGGATGTCGGTGACCACGACAGGCGTGCCGAAACCCATGGCCTCGATCAGCGGAATGCCAAAACCTTCGTCCCGCGAAGCGGTGAGCAAGGCCGTCGCACCCGCGAGCAGCTCGTGGTACCGGTCGTCGGTGGCCCCGTCGTGGAACACGAGCGAACCCGCGGGCGCCAGGCGTTCGAGCCGCTCGCGGTCTGCCGGCCGGACCCGGCTCATCAAGTGCAACCGGTGCTCCGGCAAGCGGTGCATCGCGCGAGCGAGGGTGTCCACATCCTTGTACGGCATGAAGGAACCCATGTAGACCAGGTCGGCGCGTTCCGGGCGCTTGCGCTCGAACCGCGCCGGGAGTCTCGCCGCGTTCGGCACCACTGCGACCGGGCGCCGGGTGAGGCCGTGCCGCCGGATGAGTTCGAGCGTGGTCTGCGAGACGGTGACCACGGCATCCGCCCGGTTCAGCAAATAGCGCTGGGGCCACCACGAGAAGTGGTAGAGGCGCCACAGCAGGCGGATCGGCCACGACAGGTTGCGCGGCGGAGTCGGGTTCGAATAGTAGATCAGATCGTGCACGGTCGAGACGAACCGGTAGCGGCGACCGCCGGAACCCATCGTCTGCATCGGGGTGTACACGACATCCGGCTGCAGCGGATTGAGCTGCCTGGCCACCCACGGCTCCCTCGGGCTGGTCGGAGCCGAGATCAAGTGCCATGGCGCGTCCGGCAGCAGCTCGAGTTGCGCCTCGTCGCTCACGAGCAGTTCCACCGGATGCAGTTCCGCGAGCGCGGTCACGAGTTCGACGCTGAACCGGCTGATGCCATCGTGACGGTCGGTTCGCACGTAGCGGCAGTCGAAGAAGATCCTCACTTGCCCAGGAACTCCCGGATCGCCGCAGCGGCTTCGCGTGGCTTTTCGTAGTGGATCAAGTGTCCGACCTCCTCGAGCACGACCAGTCGCGCATCTGCGAAGCGCCGCTGCAGTTCGTGCTGCGCGCGAATCGGCGTCACATCGTCGCGCTCCGCGGCCACGAGCAGCGTGGGCACTTCGATGCTCGAGGCGTAGTCGCCGACATGCGACCCGACGGACGCCCGGAACGCTTCGAGCAGCACCCGGCGATTCGCGAACCGGCTGAAATAGCGATCGTGCTGGTCGTGAATCCAGCGCCTGAGGGTGCGGTCGCGAGTCTTCGCCATCGCCACGCTCATGATCCGCACGATCAACCGGTTGCGCAGCAGGCCGGAACCGACCCGTTCGGGCAGCCTCGCACCGAGACGGTAGTAGAGCACGGCGAGCCGGGTGAGCATGCCACGAGGCCCGGCCAGGGCCGGTGCTCCGATCGGGTTGACGAGCACGAGCCGGGGTGCGCCGAGGCTTTCGGCGGCGGCAGCCGCAACGATGATCGAACCGAAAGAGTGACCGAGTACGACCGCATCGGCGGGTGCCGCATGCGCGATGAACGCGCGAAGCCAAACGCCATAGCCCTCGATGTCGTGGCGGGCCTGTTCCATCGGCGTCGATTCGCCGAATCCGGGCAGATCGGGTGCGAGCACGCGGAACCCGGGCAGCTCGGCGACGACAGGTTCGAGGCCATGATGATCGCCGCGGAACCCGTGGACGGCGACGACCGTGGTCGCAGCATCCGACGGACCGTACGCCCAGTACCGCGTGGTGCCGCCGAGCAAGGCGACCTCATGACGTTCTGCCGACAGATCGTCGAGGTGCGGAAGCTGCGGAGCGCGACTGGACATCGCCGAACAGTCTAGATCGCCGGTAGCCGGGCAGCCGGTGCTGTCTCCAGGACCCGTCACAAGAGCCTTGTGGCAAGCCTGGAGCGCTGGACAAGCGATCGCGGCCCGAACATAGACTCGGAAAGTGACCTTCACCGCGCCGATCACATTGCCCGGCCTCGCTCTCGACCCGCAATGGTATCGGCGCAGCGTTTTTTATGAGGTCATGATCCGCGGTTTCGTGGACAGCAACGGCGACGGCACGGGCGATCTCGAAGGCCTCATCGGCAAGCTGGACTATCTGCAGTGGCTCGGCGTCGACGCGATCTGGATACCGCCGTTCTACGCCTCGCCACTGCGAGACGGCGGATACGACGTCGCCGACTTCAACGCGATACTGCCGGAATTCGGCACGATCGATCAGTTCCGGGAACTCGTGACGAAAGCGCACGAGCGCAATATGCGGATCATCATGGACTTGCCGCTCAACCACACCTCGGATCAGCACGAGTGGTTCCAGCAGTCCAGGGAGGACCCGGAGGGACCCTACGGCGACTACTACGTGTGGAGCGACACGGACGAGAAGTACGAGAACATCCGGATCATCTTCACCGATACCGAGGAGTCGAACTGGGCCTTCGACTCGGTGCGGCGGCAGTTCTACTTCCACCGCT
>CAYRUW010000058.1:0-8318 GCA_964427465.1 uncultured Diaminobutyricimonas sp. | reverse complement strand
ACCGGAAACGGCGTGCTCGTCGACGCGACGATGCGCACGACCGCCCCGGACATCTTCGCGGCCGGCGACATCGCCAACGCAATGCATCCCGTGCTCGGGCAGCGGTTGCGCAGCGAGCACTGGGCGAACGCGATCGGCGGCGGTGCGGCCGCGGCGCGCGCGATGCTCGGCCAGAATGGGGAGTATGCCGACATCCCGTACTTCTACACCGACCAGTTCGACCTGGGCATGGAGTACTCGGGCTACGCTCCGCTCACCCGGGATGCCGAAGTGGTCGTGCGGGGCGATCTCGACTCCCGCGAGTTCATCGCGTTCTGGCTCGCCCAGGGCCGAGTGGTAGCCGGCATGAACGTAAACATCTGGGACGTCAACGAACAAGTCCAGGCGATCATCCGTTCCGCGAAAACCGTCGACGCCGCCCGGCTTGCCGACGCGGACGTGTCGCTCGAGGAGCTTGCTTGATCCGGACCATCGGAGCCCGCACCTTCGACTTCTCCAGGCAAGTGGCGGTCATGGCGATCGTGAACCGCACGCCGGATTCGTTCTACGACAAAGGCGCCACATTCGCGCTCGACCGTGCTGTCGCCGCCGCCCTCGCGGCCGCAGACGAGGGTGCCGATTGGGTCGACATCGGCGGAGTGCCATTCGGCAGAGGGCCCGCGGTCTCGCTCGACGAAGAGCTGCGCCGAGTCGTGCCCGTGGTCGAAGCGATCGCGAGCGCATCCGACATCGTGATCTCGGTCGACACGCACAACGCCAAGGTCGCCCGGGCGGCTATCGACGCGGGCGCCGGGGTGATCAACGACACGAGCGGCCTCTACGATCCGGATATGGCCGGGGTCGTCGCCGACAGTAGCGCGCACCTCGTACTCACACACTCGCTCGCGCCGCCGAGGGCCGAACCGCCCAGACCGGAGTATGGCGACGTCGTCGCCGAAGTCGTCGAGTTCTTGCGCGAGCGAGTGGAGCGCGCAGAGGCCGCGGGCATCCCGAGGGACCGTCTCGTCGTCGACCCGGGACACGACCTGAACAAGAACACTTACCACTCTCTCGAACTGACCCGGCGGCTCGGCGAAGTCGTCGCCTTGGGGCTGCCGACTCTCGCCGCGGTATCGAACAAAGACTTCATCGGCGAGGCGATCGATCGCGAGCAGGGCGACCGGCGCGAAGGGTCGCTCGCGGCCGCAGTCGTGTGCATCGTCGCCGGGGCGCGGATCGTGCGGATGCACGACGTGCGCGCCTCCGTCGCGGCAGTGCGGATGACCGAGGCGATCCTGGGGATGCGGCCGCCCGCCTGGACGCGACACAACATGGGCGAGGCACAATAAGGGCTTGGCGACCGGGTGTGCGGCCAGGCGCGCCACGACGAACGAGGTGAGCACATGACCGGCATTCGCCTGGCCTGGCCTCCCGCACTCGGGGAGGCCGGCGCAGAACTCGACGACGAGGCCATCATCGGGCTGTTCGACACCGGCGGAGAGCCGACGCTGCGGATGAACTTCGTCTCGAGTGCCGACGGCGCGGTCACCCACGGCGGTGTCTCGGGCGAGCTTTCCGACCCGGCCGACAAGCGCGTGTTCGGGCTGCTGCGGCGGATCAGCGACGTCGTGCTTGTCGGTGCCGGCACGGTTAGGGTCGAGGGCTACGACGGACTTCGGGTCGGCGAGCAATCGGTGCGCTGGCGGCTCGACCACGGCCTGCCCGCGCATCCGCGATTCGCGATCGCCACCGGTTCTCTCGAACTCGACCCGGCGTCGCCGGTGTTCACGGATGCGGTCAGCCCGCCGATCCTGGTCACGACCGAACGCGCGAGCACCGAGCGTGCCGAGCAGTTCCGCAAGATCTCCGACCTCGTGGTCACGGGCGAAGACTCGATCGACGTTGCCGGGATGCTCGCCGCACTGCACGAGCGAGGGCTCACGAACGTGCTCTGTGAGGGCGGGCCGACGCTCTTCGGAACTCTGCTCGCGGCAGATGCGGTGACCGAGCTGTGCCTGACGATAAGCCCGCGACTGGAGTCCGGGGCCGCGGGCCGGATCGCCACGGGCATCCTCGACGAGCCGCGGGGGTTGCACCTGGCCCACGCTCTCGTGGCCGAGGACACGCTGCTGCTGCGCTACAAGCGCGCGGCCGGCGCTCGCTGACCGCCGCCGACACCCACTCAGGCGGCGAGCTGGTGGGCGTCGAGGATCGTGTAGCTGTAGCCCTGTTCGGCGAGGAATCGCTGGCGGTTCTGGGCGAACTCCTGGTCCACCGTGTCGCGGGCGACGAGGGTGTAGAAGTTCGCGGGCAGCCCGCTCTCTTTGGGCCGCAGCAACCGGCCGAGACGTTGTGCTTCTTCCTGCCTCGAGCCGAACGATCCGCTCACCTGGATCGCGACCGTCGCCTCCGGCAGGTCGATGGAGAAGTTCGCCACTTTTGACACCACGAGCACTTTGGTCACCCCGTCGCGGAACTCCTGGAACAGCCGCTCGCGCTCTTCGACCGGTGTGGACCCGGTGAGCTTCGGCGCATCGAGTGCGTCGGCGAGTTCCTCGATCTGGTCGAGGTATTGCCCGATCACGAGAATCCGCTCGCCCTCGTGCCTTGCGACTAGCCCGCGCACGACGTCGAGCTTTGCCGGCGCGGTGGCTGCGAGCCGGTAGCGGGCGTCGTCGGCGGAAGCGGCATACTCGAGCCGGTCCGCTTGCGGCAGGTCGATCCGCACCTCGTAGCACGAAGCCGGCGAGATGAAGCCTTGCGCCTCGATCTCCTTCCACGGAGCGTCGAAGCGTTTCGGCCCGATCAGGCTGAACACGTCGCCCTCACGGCCGTCTTCGCGCACGAGCGTGGCGGTGAGACCGAGCCGGCGGCGGGCTTGCAGTTCGGCGGTGAGCTTGAACACGGGTGCCGGCAGCAAGTGCACCTCGTCGTAGACGATGAGCCCCCAGTCGAGCGCGTCGAGCAGCGCGAGGTGCGCGTACTCGCCTTTCCGTTTCGCGGTGAGGATCTGGTAGGTCGCGATCGTGATCGGCTTGACCTCTTTCACCTGACCGGAGTATTCGCCGATCTCGTCTTCGGTCAGGCTCGTGCGCCGCAGCAGCTCGGAACGCCACTGCCGGGCCGACACGGTGTTCGTGACGAGGATGAGCGTATTGGTCTTAGCGACCGCCATCGCGCCCAGCCCGACCAGCGTCTTGCCGGCGCCGCACGGCAATACGACGACCCCGGAGCCGCCGTCGAAGAAGTTCGAGATCGCCTTGTTCTGGTAGTCGCGAAGCCCCCATCCGCTTTCGCGCAGCTCGATCGGATGCGGGGTGCCAGGCGTGTAGCCGGCGAGGTCTTCGGCGGGCCAGCCGATCTTCACGAGCTCTTGCTTGACCTGCCCCCGCGCCCACGGCTGCAGGGTGAACGTGTCGTCGTCGCGGCGCTCATCGAGCAGCGGCGTGATCCGCTTGTTGCGGGTGACCTCGCCGAGCACCGCGGCGTCGCTCGCGGTGAGGGTGAGTTTGCCCTCGTCGTCGCGACCGATCGTGAGCCGGCCATACCGGCCGACGGTCTCGGCGATGTCGACGGCGACGCTCTGCGGAATCGGGAACTTCGAGTAGCGCTCGAGCACCGCGAGCATGTCTTCGGCGTCGTGGCCGGCCGCGCGTGCGTTCCACAACCCGAGCCGCGTGATCCGATAGGTGTGGATGTGTTCGGGTGCTCGCTCGAGTTCGGCGAACACCGACAGGTCGTGCCGGGCGTCTTCCGCATCCGGGTGCGCCACTTCGAGCAGCACGGTGCGGTCGCTCTGCACGATCAGGGGCCCGTTCACGACCAGCGAGTCTAAGCCATCACCCGTCGGCGCGCCCGGCCGTTGGCGTCGAATCCGGTGCCGTCTGCGAAATGACACCGGAAATTGCGCGGAGCATCCGGCAAACGGCGTCCACTCGGGTCACGGGGAGGTGGGAAGAGGCTCGACGGAGTCGATGTGGGAGAGCGGCAGGGTGCGTTCGATATCGGCGCGCCGGTCGCGAGCGCGCAACCGGCCACCGGCCACCGAGGTCGGCTCGAGCTGATATTGCACTTCTGAGCCGTCGGGCATGGTCACGGTCACGAGCACGCTCGAACGGGCACGAACGGCGAGTTCGAGTTGCCGGCCGATCCATGCCGCGCCGGTCTCATCGGGCGACGAGAGTGAGGATTCCCGCAACCGGTGCACGAGGATCGGCACGGTGTCGTCGACCGGTGGCGGCGAGGCCACGGCGCTCCGCTTGCGCTCGACGGAAACGATCTCGCCGTCGGCATCTTCTGCAGCCACCGGGTAGCGCGCCTCGTTGAGCGTCCAGAACACCGTGTCGAGGTCGAACCGGCTCACGAGCCGGTGCGCCCCCACTCGCACGAACGCGAGCACGCCGAGCGACTGGTCGACGGCGATAGTCCCGATCAGGTGCTCGTCGGCCGAACGCACATAGGTGCGTGCGCCGTATTCGGGATCGCCGGGCTCTGCCCGGTCCGGGTCGAGCCGGCCGACTCGGAGGTTGCCGAACCTCTGCGCGGTCTCTTCGAGCAGATAGTCCAGAGGCTGGGGGATGCCACTGAGCGAGAGCTGTTCCAGAAACGATCGGATGCTCGCCGCGGTCTCCCCGCCGGCAAGGCCCCGGCTGATGCTCGACGCGGTGATCCGGTAGCTGGTCGCGAACTCCCGGCTCTCGACTTCGGCGATGGTCCGCAGCCGGGTGTCGGCGGCGGGGGCGAGCGGTCCCGGCGAGACGATGCTCAAATCGTGCTGGATGTACGCCTTCTCGACCTCGGCGGGAAACAGCGTCGCGATCGTCTCGGTTGCGGCGGGCACGCCTTCGGATATGAGCACGGCACCCGGTGCACTCGCCGCGCCACCGGAGGTCACGCCCAGGTACTCGCCGTCGCGGATGTGCCCGGCCACGCGCTCTCGCATCCACTCGCCGCCGGCCGGGAACAGCCAGTCGAGGTATTCGGCGAGCCCTTCGCCCCAGATGGCTCTCGGCCGGGCGGCGAGCAGATCGCGGATGTCGCGCGGCAGCCGGCCGAGCCACGCCGCGGCGAGCGTGCCCCATCGCGCCGCAACCGGCTGCAATTGCCAATCGACCGCGGAATCGGCAGGCAGCCACCGGCCGGCATCCTGACGCACGAGTGAAGAGCTCGTTGCGATGTCGAGCAGGGTCTGCACTTCGGAGAGTTCGCTCGCCATCGCGTGGGAGAGCCGCTTGGCATCCGGCAAGGCGATGCCGCCTTTGGCCAGTTCCCGCGCCGGTTGCCGTTCGATCTCGGAGACGAGCTGGCTCACGGCGATCGTGGTCGCATACGCTCGCTCGCCCGCTGCGCGATCGAGCCGTTCGGCGTCCGGATCGGCGACCGGTTCGAGCGCGGCCGGTGCCGGCGTGTCGATGAGTTCGTCGAGCGAAGGCAGGCCGAACGACGGCCACGCGGCGAACTGGTCGACCACTGCGTCGTATGCGGCGTGCCGCCCGGCCTCGCTGTCCAGGAGCGCGAGTTCGCGAGCGCTCGCGATGCCAGCCGACAAGTCGTGCGCCGGCACTGCGTCGCGGATGCGCCCGGCGACTTCGGCGGTGGTAGGCGCGCCGAGCTCGGCGATCGCGCCGAGGGCGATGAGGGTGTAGCGGTCGAGCCTGCTCAGGGCGCGTTGCACGGAAGAGCCGTCTAAGAGCGCTTCGGCGAGATCGAAGAAGTCGCCGATCCGCCGATCCCGCACCTCGCGCGCGATGAGCAATTGCTTGAGGTCGTCGTCGGCCAGGGCGCGCAGCCGGGCAGCGAGGGAGATCGCGGAGGTGCTACTTGCGCGCATTTCGGGCGTCCCGGCCGCGTCGGCGGGCGCTGATTACGAGCAATGCGATCAGCAGCAGCATGCCCAGCGGCAGACCGATCAACGGGAAGAGACTCACCACCGACCAGGCTCCGTCGAAGTCTTCTTGGCGCATTCCCGCTGCGGTCCCGACGATGATCGCGATGAAGCACACGAGCGACAGCGCGACGATACCGGCGACCGTGTAGGCGAGCGTGCGCTCCACTCGGTCCTGGACTGCGGGGCTGTCTTTGGCCATCCCTCAAGGATACGACTCGCTCGCCCGCTTGGGCTTGCTGCGGCGGTTGCTGAGCGGTCGGCCACGGGCAGGCCGAAGCGGCGCGTGCCATCTAAACTTGAGGTGAGTATGCGCGAGGCAGAAAGGGCTCAGAGATGCCGACCGGCAGAGTCAAGTTCTACGACGAGGAGAAAGGCTTCGGCTTCATCAGTTCCGATGACGGCCAGGAAGTCTTCTTACACGCGTCGGCACTGCCCGCGGGTGCGAAGGTGAAAGCGGGAACGAGGCTCGAGTTCGGCATCGTGGACGGCAAGCGCGGAGTGCAGGCGCTGTCTGCACGCGTGCTCGATGCGCCGCCGAGTGTGTCGAAGATGAACCGCAAGCCGGCCGACGACATGGCTGTGATAGTCGAGGACCTGGTCAAGTTGCTCGACGGCGTCGGCTCGAACCTCAAACGCGGGCGGTATCCCGAGAACAGCCACAGCCGCAAGATCGCGGCGATGCTGCGCCGGGTCGCCGACGAGCTCGATGTCTAGCCCCGAGTTCGAGCGGTTCGCCCGTTCCGCTCTGCTGGAGGTCACCGACGAACGTTCCGTCGGTCCGTTCGTGGGCGAGCTGGACGAGGGCGGGGCGGTCACTTCGGTGTTGTTCGAGTCGAACCTGCCCGGCTATCCGGGCTGGAAGTGGAGCGTGAGCGTCACGCGACTCGAGGGGGCGGAGCCGACGGTGCTGGAGTCGCAACTGGTTCCGGGAGACGGGGCGCTCGTCGCGCCGGACTGGGTGCCTTGGGCCGACCGGCTCGAGGAGTACCGCGCGGCTCAGGCTGCGGGCGCGGAGGCCGAAGCAGCCGCTGCCGAGCTAGCGGATGTCGACGACGACGATGACGACGAGGACGATGACGACGACCTCGGCGACGATGTGTTCGACGGCGTGGACATCGACTCGATCGCCGATTCGGCGATCGGCAGCGATGACGCTGCTGAAGACGCGTACGACGATGCCGATGAGGATGCCGTCAGCGCCGTCAGCTCCGCCAGCGCCGTCCGCGCGAAGCGCTCAGCCGTGCCGGCGGTGGGTGTAGACGATTCCGACGAGACCGAGCCCGATGCCCGCGACGCACGTGAAGAGCCAGAGCTCGCCGCCGCCGGCGAGCAGCGGGTCGAGGAAGATCAGCAGCACGGCTAGCGCGATAAGCCACAGTGCGATTCCGACGAGCATCGCTTTGCGATCGTCGGTCTGCACTGGCTCGGGGTCGGGCCGGCGTTCGGAGTCTTTGAGCCAGATCCTCACAGCGGCAGTCTAGGCGCCGCCGCCCGCCCGGCACGGGTCGAGGCAGCGGCTAGAGCCGCTCGACGACGTACTCGATCGACCGGATGAGCTGGCGGATGTCGTCCGGCTCGATCGCGACGAAAGTCGCGACCCGCAGCTGGTTGCGACCGAGCTTCCGGTAGGGCTCGGTGTCCACGATTCCGTTCTCGCGCAGAGTCTTCGCGATCGCCTTCGCGTCGATCGCGTCGTCGAAGTCGATCGTGACAACGACTTGGGAGCGATGCTCGGGATCGGCGACGAACGGCGTGGCGTAGCCGGCCGCATCCGCCCAGTCGTAGAGCGCTTTCGACGACTCTTTGGTGCGGGCGTCGGCCCAGGCGAGTCCGCCGCTGGCCAGCATCCAGTCGAGTTGCGCTTGCATGAGCAGCAGGGTGCCGATTGCTGGAGTGTTGAGCGTCTGGTTGAGGCGGGAGTTATCGATCGCGTTCTTCAGGCTCAAGAACTCCGGAATGTAACGTTCGCTCGCGGCCATCCGCTCGATGCGATCAATCGCGGCGGGAGAGACGAGCGCGAACCAGAGCCCGCCGTCGCTTGCGAAGTTCTTCTGCGGAGCGAAGTAGTAGATGTCGGTCTCACTCGCGTCGATCCAGGCACCGCCTGCGGCGCTCGTCGCGTCGATGACCGTGAGCGCGCCATCGTCTCCGTGGACCCGGCGAACCGGTGCCATCACGCCCGTCGAGGTCTCGTTGTGCGGCCACGCGTAGACGTCTATGTCGGCGACGGGCCCAGGTTCGCTGCGTGCGCCCGCGGGCGCTTCGATGACCATGGGCGCGCGCAGCCACGGCGCGTTTGCGGCTTTCGCGAACTTCGCGCCGAATTCTCCGAAGCTGAGGTTCTGGCTGCGCTGCCGGATG
This sequence comes from uncultured Diaminobutyricimonas sp., assembly GCA_964427465.1. Lineage (GTDB taxonomy): Bacteria > Actinomycetota > Actinomycetes > Actinomycetales > Microbacteriaceae > Diaminobutyricimonas. The sequence goes on along the minus strand of CAYRUW010000058.1, from coordinate 91 downwards.
AGCGAGAACGATGCGGCGTCCCAGAACGCGGTGGAACCCCCGTTGCCGAGGATGACCTCGTATCCGTCGGGGAGTGCGAACAGCTCGGCGA
>CAYRUW010000057.1:3078-8349 GCA_964427465.1 uncultured Diaminobutyricimonas sp. | reverse complement strand
TTGCGATGCCCTTCTTGTCGCCCAGTGCCTGGGCGATCGCCTTACCGAGCACGATCCCGGTGTCCTCCACCGTGTGGTGCACGTCGATCTCGGTATCGCCCGAAGCCTGCACCCTCAGGTCTACGAGGGAGTGCTTGGCGAACGCAGTGAGCATGTGGTCGAAGAACGGCACCGAAGTGGAGACCTCGGATTCGCCGGTTCCATCGAGGTCGAGTCGCAGATCGATGCTCGACTCGCTCGTCTCCCGCTGCAAGTGCGCCGTGCGCGTCATGCTGCAATCCTAGAAGGTTCTGCGCCCAGGCGCCGTCGTGACGACCGGGCACAGAGCGGGTCGACCAGGCCCCGGCGTGATCGCGCACGTGGCGCGACCGGAGGCCTGCGGCGCGACCGGATGCCGCTAGGCGCGGCCCACCCCGGCAAGAGCGCTCAAGAACTCGCCCGTCTCCTCGGCAGTGCCCGCGGTCACCCGCAAGTGGTGCGGGATGCCCACGTCACGGATGAGGATGCCTTGCTCGAGCAAGCCCTCGAACACCGCCCGTGGATCGGCCACGCCGCCGAACAGCACGAAGTTGGCGGCACTTGGCAACGGCGAGTAACCGAGCTCGGCGAGTTCGACGATCAGGCGGTCGCGCTGGGCTTTGATGTCCTCGACCATCCGGAGCATCTCGTCCGCGTGCGCGAGTGCGGCTACCGCGGCGGCTTGGGTCAGCGCGGACAAGTGATATGGCAACCGCACGAGCCGTAGCGCGTCGACGACTGCGGGGTCGGCGGCAAGATAACCCACTCGCGCCCCCGCGAAAGCGAACGCCTTGCTCATCGTGCGCGAGACGATCAGCCGCTCCCGGCCGGGCAGCAGACTCAAAGCCGACGGCGCTGCCGCCGGGGCGAACTCGGCGTATGCCTCGTCGACGACGACCATGCCGCGAGATGCCTCGCACGCGGCCGCGATCGTTTCGACCTCAAGCGCCGTTCCGGTCGGATTGTTGGGCGAGCACAGAAACACGAGGTCGGGATCGTGGCGCTGGATCGCGGCGACCACGGTTTGCGGCGATATCCGGAAACCCGGGTCGCGCTCGGCGGTCACCCACCGCGTTCCGGTGCCTGCGGCGATGATCGAGTGCATCGAGTATGTGGGCGGGAAGCCGAGCACGCTGCGCCCGGGGCCGCCGAACGCTTGAAGGATCTGCTGCAGGATCTCGTTCGAGCCGTTCGCGGCCCAGATCTGTTCCGGCCGCACCCCGCCGCCGAGGTATCCGGCGAGTGCCTCACGCAAGCTCGTGAACTCGCGATCCGGGTACCGGTTCACCGTGCGGATCGCTTGCTCGAGATCGTGCACGATCCGGGCCGCCACGTCATCCGGGATCGCGTGCGTGTTCTCGTTGACGTTGAGAGCGACGCGTACGTCCAGTTGCGGAGCGCCGTACGGAGTGAGGCCGCGCAAGTCATCGCGGATGGGCAGGTCTTCGAGCGAGGTCACCAGCAAATCCTACGTAGCTTGCGCAGACCGCGGACGCGGGCGCATCTGCGGGCGACCGGGCTCAGGGCAAGTAGCTGAATGGGATCGCGATCTGCTCGCCGGCTTGCAGTTGCGGTGAGGCGAGCGAATTGAATGCCATGAGTTCGGAAACCACGACACGGGGATCTGCGTTCGGCGCGACGGCTTCGGCGATCGACCACAGCGACTCGCCCGAGGCGACCGTGACATATTCGAACTCGCGATCGGCGGCCGAGCCCGATGCGACCGCATTGCCGCCGTTGAGGCCGAACCCGATCGCCGCGAGCACGAGCGGTAAGGCGACGAGCAGCAAGAGCACGAAACGGCCGCGCCGGGTCAGTCGCAACCGAGTGCGAGCGACCCTGGGTACGGCCGCGAACGGCGATGCCGAGGTGCCCAATACGGGAGCGATGCTGCTCATCACGCCTCCTGACCTCTCACGTTCTGCTTGCCTGCGCCGTTGCGGAGCCCGCTGGGACCGCATTCAGTCTTCGTTCCCGGTACTCGGCCGGGAGCACCGGGAACGAAGCTATGTACGGAACATATCTTCGATTCCTGCGGAAATCAAGCTCTTTTTTGGCCAATTCGCCGCTATTGCTTGCGACACACTCGAACAAAGCTTTCGTAGACTGCTCGAAACCGGATAGAGTTTCGGATCGAACCGGTTCCGCACAGCCACAAGACCATGGCAGCAGGAGCCTCCGACATTGGAGGAGCATGGACGAGCAGAACGAGACCGCCGGGCACAAGAGCCGTCGCCGGCGAAGCCTGAGCGCGAAGCAGATCGCGATCCTCGAGTTCATCCAGCAGTCGGTGTCGCAGCGCGGATATCCGCCGAGCATGCGCGAGATCGGGGATGCGGTCGGCCTCGCATCGCTCTCGAGCGTGACTCATCAGCTCGGGCAGCTAGAGCTCGCCGGCTACTTGCGACGCGATCCCAATCGCACTCGCGCCCTCGAGGTGCTCATCGAGCCGCCCGGTTCTCAGAGTGCTCTCGAATCCGATGCGCGCGAAGACGCCGCCCTCGTGCCATTGGTCGGTCGCATCGCCGCGGGCGTGCCGATCACCGCAGAGCAGCAAGTGGAAGAGGTCTACCCGCTGCCTCGGCAGCTCGTTGGCAAGGGCGAGCTGTTCATGCTCAAGGTCGTCGGCGACTCGATGGTCGACGCGGCGATCTGCGACGGCGACTGGGTGGTCGTTCGTCAGCAGAAGACAGCGGAGAACGGCGAGATCGTCGCGGCCATGCTCGACGACGAGGCGACCGTCAAGGTCTTCCGGCAACGCGATGGTCACACGTGGCTGCTGCCGCGCAATAGCGCATTCGAGCCGATCCTCGGCGACGAGGCGCAGATCCTCGGCAAGGTGGTCGCCGTACTCCGCTCGGTCTAGCGACGCTTTGCGAAATCCGCGGCCTGCCCGCGGTCAGGCCGATACGATGGAGAACTCGCGCAGCGCTTGCGCCGTGACCGCATCCGTGAGCACCCGCAACCGGCTCCCCGACTCCTCGTACTCGGTAGAGAGCACTCGCCCTCGATCGTGGGCCAGGGCGACGATCTCGCCCCGCTCGTAGGGGACCAGCAGTTCGAGTTCGACTTCCGGCGCCGGCAACGTCCGCGCGATCCGTTCGAGCAATTCCTCGATGCCGGCGCCCGTGCGGGCCGAGACGAACACCGCGTCTGGTTCGATGCCGCGCAGCACGAGAGAAGTCTCCTCACCGATCGCGTCGGACTTGTTGAAGACAACGATCTCGGGGATGCCGTTCGCATCGACATCCCGGATCACCGCGCGGACCGTTGCCAATTGCGCTGCCGGATCTGGGTGCGAGGCGTCGACCACGTGCAGGATCACCTGGGCCTTCGCGACCTCTTCGAGCGTCGAGCGGAACGCCTCGACAAGCTGGTGCGGGAGGTTCCGCACGAACCCGACCGTGTCGCTGAGCGTGAACAGCCGGCCATCGGGCGTGCGCGCCCGGCGAACAGTCGGGTCGAGGGTCGCGAAAAGCGCGTTCTCGACGAGCACACCAGCGCGGGTCAACCGGTTCAGCAGACTCGACTTACCGGCGTTCGTGTAGCCGGCGATCGCGACACTCGGCACCGAATACCGAGCGCGGTTCGCGCGCTTGGTCTCGCGCGCGGGAGCGAAACCCTTGATCTGCTTGCGCAGCCTGGCCATACGAGTGTGGATGCGCCTGCGGTCGAGCTCGATCTTCGTCTCACCCGGACCACGGCTGCCCATGCCGGCACCGGCCGAACCCACCTGGCCACCCGCTTGACGCGACATCGACTCACCCCAGCCGCGCAGTCGCGGCAGCAGATACTCCAATTGCGCGAGCTCCACTTGAGCCTTGCCCTCGCGGCTCTTCGCGTGCTGGCTGAAAATGTCGAGGATCACGGCGGTCCGGTCGATCACCTTGACCTTGACCACGTCTTCGAGAGCACGGCGCTGGCTCGGCGAGAGTTCCGAGTCGGCGACGACCGTATCCGCACCGAGCGCGGCCACGACATCCGCTAGCTCCTTGGCCTTGCCGCTGCCGAAATACGTGCCCGGGTCAGGGTTCGGCCGGCGCTGCAAGAGCCCGTCGAGCACGACCGCGCCAGCGGTCTCGGAGAGCGCAGCGAGTTCGCGCAACGAGTTCTCGGCGTCGGCTAGCGTTCCGCCTGAGTACACGCCGATCAACACGACTCGCTCGAGGCGCAGCGCGCGGTATTCGACCTCGGTGACATCGTCGAGTTCGGTCGACAGTCCCTGCACGCGACGCAAGGCGGCGCGATCCGCGCGCTCGAACTGCTCGCCGTCGTCGATGCGATCGCCCTCGGACACGCTCCCGGCTCCGGCTTGCGCCGGCCGGGCGTCGAGCGCTTGCGCACGATCGGCGAAAAGCGCGTAGCCAGACACGCGGCTGGCGTCCGCGGCGAGCACGCGATCGATCACGTCGTCGCCCTCGACGTCGTTGGGACTGGGATCCGGCATTGCACTCACCTTACTCATTCTCGTATGCCTTGCCTTCGTGTCGCTGGACGATTGGGTAGGTTCTGTGCATGGCCCACGAGCACTACTTCTCGTCGCGGCCCGGCAGTGACCTGAAACCGCGCACCATCCACGCCCGGCTCGCCGGCCGCGAACTCGTGCTCACCACCGCTTCCGGGGTGTTCAGCCCCGACCGGGTCGACACCGGCACGCAAGTGCTGCTCTCGGCTGTGCCCGCGCCGCCTGCGGACGGGAACCTGCTTGATCTCGGATGCGGCTGGGGCCCGATCGCCCTGAGCCTGGCGATGCATGCTCCGGAAGCCACCGTATGGGCAGTGGACGTGAACGAGCGTGCGCTCGAACTCGTGCGCCGGAACGCCGGGACGCTGGGCCTTGGCAATGTCAACGCTGTGCTGCCGGAGGATGTTCCCGAAGCCGTGCGTTTCCGCACGATCTGGTCGAATCCACCGATCCGGGTGGGCAAGAGCGAATTGCACGACCTGCTGCTGCGCTGGATCCCGCGACTCGAACCCGGCGCCGACGGCTGGTTCGTCGTGCAGCGCAACCTCGGCGCAGACTCGCTGCACCGGTGGCTCGAGGAGAGCCTGCCCGACGATTTCGGCGTGCAGCGTGCGACCTCGAACAAGGGCTACCGGGTGCTGCGGGTGCGTAGGCGCGGGTGAGGCTGGCATCGCGGGTCGAGTAGCGCCCCTAGGGCGCGTATCGAGACCGGCTCACGGGGTCTCGATACGGCCTGCGGCCTACTCGACCCACGGGTGTCAGTCGAGGAACAGCGGGTCGAGTAGCGC
>CAYRUW010000057.1:0-2978 GCA_964427465.1 uncultured Diaminobutyricimonas sp. | reverse complement strand
GCGCGTATCGAGACCCGGCGGGTCGAGTAGCGCGCAGCGCGTATCGAGACCGGCTCGCGAGGGGTCTCGATACGGCGGCTAGCCGCCTACTCGACCCGCGGGACGGCTAGCCGCCTACTCGACCCACGGGACGGCTGAACACCCGCGGGGCGGCTAGCGCCTGCTCGACCGACTAGAGGTCGAGCGCGCCCTTGTAGACGAGCTCGGCGGGACCGCTGAGGCCCACGTGCTCGCCGTCCTCGGTCGGGAATATCCGCACGCCGAGCACACCGCCGGCGACCTCGACTCGCCAGTGGTCGGGAGCTCCCTCACCGGCCCAGTGCCGCGTGGCGAGCGCGGCCGCTGCGGCGCCGGTGCCGCAACTCAAGGTCTCGCCGCTGCCCCGCTCGTGCACGCGCATGCGGATGCGGCCGACGCCGTCTTTCACGAGCGGGTCGGCGGGCAGCACGAATTCGACGTTCGCACCGGCCGGCTGTTCCGGTTCGAGCATCGGGGCGTACGAAAGGTCGATCTGCTCGAGTTCCTCTTCGCCGGCCAGCGCGACGACCACATGGGGGTTTCCGACGTCGATGCCCAGGCCGGGGCGCTGCACAGCAAGGTTCTTGGCCCGCACGAGCGGATCAGCGCCGCTCAGCCGCCAGCGGCCGAGGTCGGCGACGAAGCCTCCCGTACTGTTGCGTTGCACGTCGCGCAAGCCGGCACGGGTCGCGACGGTGAGCGTCTCACCCTCGCCGAGCTCGGCGAGGCCGTTCTCGAGCAGGAACTGCACGAACACGCGGATGCCGTTTCCGCACATCTCGGCGATGCCGCCGTCGGCGTTGCGGTAGTCCATGAACCATTCTGCCGCCGGCTCGGTTTCCACCAGCGCCGCAGCCTCGGGCACGTTCGCACTGCGGACGGCACGAAGGATGCCGTCGGCGCCCACCCCGAAATGCCGGTCGGCGATCGCCGCGACTTGATCAGGGGCAAGGTCCACGAGACCTTCGGGGTCGGCGAACAGCACGAAATCGTTGCCCGTGCCATGCCCCTTGGTGAAGTGGATCGTCGTCACCGGTCCAGCCTAATGCGGCCGTTCAGCAGGGTCAGCGCCGTCTGCACTGCGCCCGGATCGCCGGCCTCGAGCCAGTGCACGTCCGGGTAGCGCCGGAACCAGCTCACCTGCCGTCGCGCATAGCGTCTCGTGAGCGCAGCGGTCTGCTCGATCGCCTCGTGCTCGTCGATCTCGCCGTGCAATTGCGCGAGCGCTTGGGCGTAGCCGATGGCGCGGCTCGCGGTGACCCCGAGACCGTGTGGTTCGAGCCGACGCACCTCTTCGAGCAGGCCGTCCGCCCACATCCGCTGCACCCGCGCATCCAGCAACGGAACCAGTTCGTGTCGCGGCGCCCGCAACCCGAACACGAGCGCATCGTTCCAGAGTGCCGGTTCGGCGGGCAGGCCCGAGCCGAATGGCTCGCCTGTCAGTTCGATCACCTCGAGCGCGCGAACGACTCGCCGCGCGTTGCGCACTGGGATGGCATCGGCGGCCTCGGCGTCGAGTTCGCGCAGCCGTCCGTGCAGTGCTTCGGGGCCGTCCGCCTCGAGCTGCGCGTCGAGCCGCGCCCGCACTTCCGGGTCGGTACCGGGAAAGCGGAAGTCGAACAGCACGCTCGAGACGTACAAGCCGGAACCGCCGACCAGGATCGGTACGGCCCCGGCATCCGCGATCTGCTCGATCGTCGCCCTCGCATCGCTCTGATACCGTGCGACCGTTGCCTCCTGGATCGGGTCGAGCACGTCGAGCAAGTGATGCTGGATGCCCCGGCGCTCACCGGGTGGGACCTTGGCCGTGCCGATGTCCATGCCCCGGTACAACTGCATCGCGTCGGCGTTGACGATCTCGGCGCTATGACCGTGTGCGGCGAGTGCTTCGGCCAGATCCAAGGCGAGCGCCGACTTTCCGGTTCCGGTCGCCCCGACGATCGCGACCAGCGGAGTCGGTGTGGACACGGCCGATCAGCCGGGCGTGACGTCGCCCGGCGGCATGCCACGTGAGGGCATGGCAGGCAGGCCGAGCGACACCGCACGCGATCCCGCCTCACCGGGTGCGGCGGAAACGGGCACGCCGCACGAGGCGGCTTGAGCGCGATCCCAGGCGTCGCCGGCACGCGTCCTGCGAACGTCGAGCGGTGCGCCGTCGGCACGGTCGGCCAGCAGGTGGAATGGCGCGGCGTGAGTCACGATGACGTTGACGAGGTCCCCGGGCCTGGGCACGGGCGAGCCTGCCGGAACCTCGAAGTGCACGAGCCGGGAGTCGCGCGCCCGACCGCTCATCCGATGGGTCTCGGCGTCCTTCTTGCCTTCGCCGGTGGCCACGAGCACCTCGACCTCACGGCCCACGACCTTCTCGTTCTCGGCGAGGGATATCCGCTCTTGCAGTGCGATCAGCCGGTCATATCGCTCCTGCACCACTTGCTTGGGCACTTGGTCCGGCATTTCCGCGGCGGGAGTGCCCGGGCGGATCGAGTACTGGAACGTGAACGCCGAGGCGAACCGGGCTTGCTCGACCACGCGCAGGGTCTGCTCGAAATCCTCGTCGGTCTCCCCCGGGAATCCGACGATGATGTCGGTGCTGATCGCGGCATCCGGGATGCGTTCCCGGACTCGGTCGAGAATGCCCAGGAAACGCTCGGAGCGGTAGCTGCGGCGCATCGCTCGCAGGATGCGATCGGATCCGGCTTGCAGCGGCATGTGCAATTGCGGCATGACGTTGGGCGTCTCGGCCATCGCATCGATCACGTCGTCGGTGAACGCCGCCGGGTGCGGGCTCGTGAAGCGCACCCGCTCGAGCCCCTCGATCTCCCCCGTCGCCCGCAGCAGCTTGCCGAATGCGTGCCGGTCGCCGAACTCGACGCCGTAGGAGTTGACGTTCTGCCCGAGCAGCGTCACCTCGATCGCGCCGTCGGCGACGACCGCCTCGATCTCGGCGAGGATCTCGCCAG
>CAYRUW010000056.1:0-8450 GCA_964427465.1 uncultured Diaminobutyricimonas sp. | reverse complement strand
GGACCGAGGGCAAGAAGACGGCTTCGGCGCGTCAAGAGGTCATGGGCATCACCAAGGCCTCGCTCGCGACCGACTCGTGGCTGTCGGCGGCGTCGTTCCAGGAGACGACCCGGGTGCTCACCCAGGCTGCGATGGAGGGCAAGTCGGATCCGCTCGTCGGGCTCAAGGAAAACGTGATCATCGGAAAGCTGATCCCGGCCGGTACCGGGCTCGCGAAGTACCGCGACGTCCGGGTCGAAGCCACGGAGGAGGCCAAGGCCGAGCGCTATCCGAACCGGATCTTCGCCGGCGACGGGATGTTCGACGAGTCGGACTTGAGCTTCGTCGACTTCGACAGCTTCTCGAGCGACGACTACAGTCCGGGCACTTACTCCTGACCCAAGCCGCAGGGTGGAGTGCCCGCCGGCCAGGCGATCGCGCTCGACCCGCGCTTTGCAAGGCCCCCGCCGGATTCGGCGGGGGCCTTGCGCATGTGTGGCGCAATCGGTACCCCCCCCATTAGGGGGTATAGCATGAACGGTGCGGCGGAGTTAGCGTGAACTCTCTGGGGGGCAGGGGCCCGTCCCTCAGTGGTCCGCGGGCTGGGGGGAGGTACGACGTGACATCGCTCACCGACATTCTGATCGTGCGCGGTCTGATGCCGATCGAAGCGCTCGACGCTCTCGCCGCCGGCTCGGAATCCGACGAGGCGCAGATCCGCAGCCTCATCGAGGCCGGCAAGCTCACCGAGGCACAGGTCGCCTCGGCCAGGGCGGCGCAAGCCAACCTGCCGTTCGTCGAGCTCCTCGAATATCCGGTGGACCATGCCGCGGTCTCGCTCGTGCCGGCGAACCTGTGCCGTCGTCACGTGGTGCTGCCGATCGGCATCGAAGACGGCAGGCTCGTGGTTGCGATGGCCGACCCCGCCGACGTGCTCGCCCTCGACGATCTCCGGGCAGCGGCGCGCATGCCCGTGCGTCCCGCGGTCGCCGAGCGGAGCGACCTGATCGCGGCGATCGACCGTCTGCACCGCGCCGACGGCGAGCTCAGCGATCTGACGAACGTGCTCCAGGAGGAGACCACCGAGATCGAGCAAGCGTCGTCGAATGCGGTCGAGGCCGCCGCCGACGACGCGCCGATCGTGCGCTTCGTGAACCTTCTGATCAGCCAGGGCATCCAGGACCACGCCTCCGACATCCATATCGAACCCGGCGAGGACTCGCTCAAGGTGCGGTACCGCATCGACGGCGTTCTGCATGAGGTGCAGCAAGCGCCCGTGAATATCCAGTCGGGTGTCATCTCGCGCTTGAAGATCATGGCCGACATCGACATCGCCGAACGGCGCAAGCCGCAGGACGGCCGCATGTCGATCATGCACGGCGGCCGCAAGATCGACCTGCGCGTGGCGACGCTGCCGACGGTGTTCGGCGAGAAAGTCGTCATGCGCATCCTCGACAACGCGAGCACCGGTCGCAGTCTCGCCGACCTGCACTTGCTCGAGCGCAACTTCGAGGCGTACCGGCGCTCGTACACGAAGCCCTACGGCATGATCCTCGTCACCGGACCGACCGGCTCGGGCAAGTCGACGACGTTGTACACGACGCTGCACGCCGTGGCCAAGCCCGAGATCAACGTCATCACGGTCGAAGACCCGGTCGAGTACCGGATGGCAGGCATCAATCAAGTGCAGGTCAATCCGAAGGCGGGACTGACCTTCGCGAGCGCGCTCCGTTCGATCCTGCGTTCCGACCCGGATGTCGTGCTCATCGGCGAGATCCGCGACCAGGAGACCGCGCAGATCGCGATCGAAGCGTCGCTGACGGGGCACCTCGTGCTCTCGACCCTGCACACCAACGATGCGCCGAGCGCGGTCACGCGTCTTATCGAGATGGACATCGAACCGTTCCTGGTCGGGTCGGCGCTCGATTGCGTCGTCGCCCAGCGTCTGGCACGGCGCTTGTGCGATCGGTGCAAAGAGGCGTATCAGCATCCGATCGACGACCTCGCCCGGCTCGAGTTCCTGTACCACCCGGGCGAGATCCCGCCCCCGTTGTTCCGGGCCGCGGGGTGCAATTCGTGCTCGGGCACGGGATATCGCGGCCGCATGGCATTGCACGAGGTGATGAACGTCACCGAAGAGATAGAGCGTCTCGCGGTCTTGCGCGCTTCGAGCGTCGAGATCGGCTACAAGGCGCGGGAACAGGGCATGCTCACCTTGCGCCAGGACGGCTGGGCGAAAGTGCGCCTGGGGCTCACCTCTATCGAAGAGGTACTGCGGGTCGTAGCATGAGCCGCGTGGGGGGAATCGGATGGACGAGCCGATCTACGAAGTTCCGGTGACGGACGAGGGGTCGACCGAGTCGCAGACTGGGAGTGCCGGCGACGCTCGCGGTCCGGGTTACACGCCGTCAACCCCGGTGCCGCCGTCCAATGCAACCTATTCTTCGGCGGCTCCGACCATGCCGCCGCCGCCCGGCTTCGAGGCTGCCGCACCGTCTCCCATGGACCCGGCCGCGACCACCGATGGACCTTTGCCGACGCCTGGCGCCGGCTATGAGTTCCAGTCCGCTCCGACTGCTCCGTCCGCTCCGGCAGGTGCCCCGCGCCGGGAGGCCCCAGCCGATGCGGCGGCCGAAGAGTCGCGACCGGGCGCGACTGCGCCCCCGGCCGCCGGTAACGCACCGGGCGCGGCTGCTGGTGCTCCTCCTGCGGGATACGGTGCGCCAGCCGCCGGATACGGTCAGAACGCCACAGGGTATGGCGCGCCACCCACCGGGTACGGTGCGCCAGGGGCCGGCTCATACGGTCAATCCCCGGGTTTCGGTGCACCCGCGCCGAGCCCGGCGCCGGCTTTCAACGCCCCGCCGCCGCCTCCGCCGGACCCCGCCGCTCAAGAGCCGATCCGCCGGGCACTGCAACTTGTGATCGACAGCGGCGGCTCCGACTTGCACGTTGGAGCGGACACTCCGCCGATGATCCGGGTCGATGGCACCCTGAGCCCGGTGGAGGGCGCGGCCGCTTGGAGCAGTGAGGAAGTATCGCGGAATGTGCGGGCGATCATGTCGCCGCAGCAGCAGACGGTGTTCGATCAGCAGCTCGAGCTCGATTTCGCGTTCGGGCTCAGCGAGGGTTTCCGGTTCCGGGTGAACGTTTACCAGCAGCGCGAGTCCGTCGGCGCCGCGTTCCGGCTCATCCCGACCGAAATCAAGTCGATCGAGGAGCTCGGGTTGCCGGCGGCGGTGGCGCGCTTCGCCGAACTGCCGCGCGGGCTCGTGCTCGTCACCGGGCCGACCGGCTCGGGTAAGTCGACCACCTTGGCCTCGCTCATCGAACTGGCCAACCAGACCCGGGCCGACCACATCATGACCGTGGAAGATCCGATCGAGTTCTTGCACACGAATGGCCGGTCGCTCGTCAACCAGCGCGAGGTCGGTGCGGATACGCACAGCTTCGCGAATGCGCTCAAGCACGTGCTGCGTCAGGACCCCGACATCATCCTGATCGGCGAGATGCGCGACCTCGAGACGATTTCGGTCGCGCTCACTGCCGCCGAGACCGGGCACTTGGTGTTTGCCACGCTGCACACCCAATCCGCGGCGCAGACGATCGACCGCGTCATCGACGTCTTTCCGCCACACCAGCAGGATCAGGTACGGGCACAGCTCGCATCGACTCTGCAAGGCGTCGTGTGTCAGTCCCTCGTCAGGCGGGCCGAGGGGCGCGGTCGCGTCGTCGCGACCGAGGTGCTCACGATGACGCCGGCGATCGCGAACCTGATTCGCGAGGGCAAGACGTTCCAGGTGCCTTCGGCGATGCAGGCTGGACGCGCGCAAGGCATGCACACGCTCGATCAGCACCTGGCCGAGCTCGTCAACAGCGGCGAGGTCTCGTACGGCGCAGCCGCCGAGAAGGCGCAGGACCTCGAGGACTTCAAACGTCGCGTGCATCGCGGAGGCGACGGGCAACCGAGCGACTACGGGCAGCAGTCCGGCTATGGCCGCCCGCCCGGGGCCGAGGGGGTCGCGTAGCCGATGACTATGCTGACCTACTCATATCAGGGCCGGAACCCCGCCGGCAAGCTGGTCAAGGGCAAGGTGGAGGCGCAGAGCGAAGCGGCGGTGGTCGCACGCTTGCGCACAATGGGACTCACTCCGGTTTCGATCGAGCAGAGCCTCGCGGGCACCGGTCTGCACATGGAGCTCTCGTTCGGCGAGAAGCGGGTCAAGCTGAAGGATCTGGCGGTGATGAGCCGTCAGCTAGCCACGATGGTCTCGTCCGGGCTTTCGTTGCTGCGCGCGCTCAGCATCCTCGCCGAACAGACCGAAAGCAAGTCGCTCGCGAAGTCGCTCGGCTTGGTGCGCAACCAAGTCGAGACCGGATCGGCGCTCTCGATCGCGCTCGGGCGGCAGCCGAACGTGTTCCCGCCGCTCATGGTGCACTTGGTGCGGGCAGGCGAGACGGGCGGTTATCTCGACCAGGCACTTGAGTCAGTCGCGCGCACGTTCGAGGCCGATGTCAAGCTACGCGCGACTATCAAGTCGGCGCTGACCTATCCGGTCGCGGTGCTGTGCATCGCGGTGCTCGCGACGATCGCGATGCTCGTCTTCATCGTCCCGGTGTTCGAGAAGATGTTCGAGGATCTCGGCAGTGACCTGCCTCTCCCGACGATGATCCTCGTCGTGCTTTCAAGGAACATGATCTGGATTCTCCCCATACTCGTCGTCGCAGGGGTCATTTTCACGGTTTGGTGGCGCAAGAACAAGAACGAAGATTTCGTGCGGAAGCGGGTGGACCCGATTCGGCTGAAATTGCCGGTCTTCGGCAATCTGATCCGTAAGATCGCGATCGCCAGGTTCACCCGAAACCTCGCGACCATGATCAAGTCGGGCGTGCCGATCCTGCAGGCGCTCGCCGTGGTCGGAGACACTTCGCGCAACTGGGTGATCGAGCAGGCGCTGCGGCGCGTGCAGGAATCGGTGCGTGCAGGCCGGTCGATCGCTGCTCCACTCACCGAAGAGCCGGTGATCCCGCCCATGGTCAACCAGATGATCGCCGTGGGCGAAGACGCCGGTTCGCTCGACCAGATGCTCAACAAGGTCGCCGATTTCTACGACGACGAGGTGCAGAGCACTACCGAGCAGCTCACCTCGCTCATCGAGCCGCTCGTGATCGCGTTCATCGGCCTCGTCATAGGCAGCATGATCGTGGCGCTATACATGCCCATGTTCTCGATCTTCGGCCAGATCAGGTGACCACGACTGGGGGCGTGTCGCTAACGCGGGTACCCCCTGTTTGCGGGGTTTTACTCGGCGTGCTGCTGGCGGAGTATCGACGTAGGGGGGTCAGACAAAGTGGGGGCCGCCTGTCCATAGATTGACTCGAAGTTGAACAGGATGGAAACAATGATCAAAGCGATTCACAAGTCGATCGCCGAGAAGCGCAAGGCGATCGAGAACGACGAGCAGGGATTCACCCTTATCGAGCTGCTCGTCGTGGTGCTCATCATCGGAATCCTCACGGCGATTGCCGTACCGGTGTTCATCGGGCAGCAGAACCAAGCGCACGATGCGGCCGCGAAGGCCGAACTGTCGAACGCGAAGCTCGCCTATGTCGGCGCCTATACCGCCGCGAACAGCTGGCCGGCTGACCTGACCGGTCTCTCCGACTACGGCTATTCCGGTGGAGACGTGACGTTGACGACCTCCGGTGCGAGCTTCTGCATGGATATCACGTCGGATTCCGGCACGGCTTTCACGGCTTCGTACAACTCCGCACCTGCGCCAGGGAGCTGCTAGGTCGGTTCTAGATGGTGGGGCGCCGGTCCCGGCGCTCCACCTTTCACCTACCGGCCGACGTTTGGGGAAACATGTTTCGGCGACGGTCCTATGACGATGAGCAGGGGTTCACTCTCGTCGAGATCGTCGTGTCGATGTTTCTCCTGGCGATCCTCGCGCTGGCCATGCTGCCGGTGCTGATCCAGGGCTTGCTGCAATCGGCAGAGAACACGACGCTCGCAACCGCGAATCAGGTCGCGAGCAAATACCTGGAACTCGCCCGGGCCGAGCCGGACACGTGCCAGGCGGTCCAAGATTTCGCCGGCACAGCGGTGCCGGCACATACCGATCCTCGTGGAATCGAGTTGTACGTGAGCCTCACCCACGGCACCTGCCCGGCGGATTTGCCCGGAGTCATGGCCTTCGGGGTATCGGTGACGCGTGGCGACACGGGCACGACGACCGCGACGGCCGAGACCTACATCTACGTCGAGTCGGAGATGTGACATGTTCGGCAAGCTTCGTGGCGACGAATCCGGGTTCACCCTGCCGGAACTGCTCACATACACATTGCTTCTCGGACTCGTGCTGAGCGTCGTCGCTGGGATCGTGGTCAGTTCCACGGTGACAGAGCGGACGGTGAGCGGCATCGTCGCGTCGAGCACGAACGCTCAGGTCGCCGTCGACTCGATCGCGACCGGAATCCGCAACTCGTCGGCCTTCAAAGTGGACGACGTGGGCGGGGATCAGATTCTCAGGGCGCGTGTGGCACGAGGCGAGGACGCGCTCTCTTGGGTGTGCTCGGCCTGGTACTACTCGTCCTCTCGGCACGAGCTTCGCTACCGGGTCAGCAGCACGGCGATAGCCACCCCGTCCTCCACTCAGGTCACCGATTGGCTGCTTCTGGCCGATCACGTCTCGCCGCCCTCCGGCCAGGATGTGTTCACTGTGGCGAGCGGCGAGGTAGCACTGGCGTTCCTGGCCGAGTCCGCCGACCAGACGCCTACCGAGATCGCCACTTCGGCAGCCCGGCGGATCCAGGACTGGGAGAGTGCGCCATGTTTCTGAACAGACTCGGTCGTGGCCTCGTTCGTTCCCGCGACGACGGTGCGGCGATGATAGCCGTTATCGGAGTGATGGCGCTGGGCATGGTGCTCACGGCGCTCATCGCATCCACGCTCACCTCGGGGTTCGGTTTCACGACGGCAGCCCGGGCCGGCATCCAGTCCCAGGCTGCAGCCGAGGCGGGGCTCGCCGTCGCGCGAGCGCAGATCGAGGCCGGCAACTGCACGGCGACGGGCGGCGTGTTCGTCAATGCCACCGGCGAGCCCGAATACAGGGCAGAGGTCTGGCGGCAGACCGCAGGCGGTGGCTGGGAGCAGGGCTGCCCGCTGACCGAGGCTATGCCGATCCGGATCATCTCGGGTGGCGAAGCGGCGAACGGCGGCTTGAACGGAAATACCGGCCAGGACCAGACCTTCGTCGAAGCGTTGTTCGAGAAACAAACCACGCCGACTGAGATCGTGGCGACGGGCCCAGCGGTGTTCGCGTACTCGTCGGCCGGCTTCGGTGGTTCGGGCAACCTTGTGTCGGTGGACGGGTCTGAGCCTGATGTCCTGGTCCGCACCGGCGATGTGGACTGCACCGGTGCCGCCGCTGGTATAAATCATCTCGTGGTGCAGGAGGGCTCGCTCACGATGAGCGGCTCCTGCAACATCAGCGGCTATGTCTGGGCGACCGAGAAGGTCACGCTCACCGGAGGCATAACTGTCGGCGGCAATGTCGTGGGCAGTGAAGTCGATATCCCCAACGGCACGGTGCGGGGCAGCGTTTGGTCGACCGGGATGCTAGAGATGGACGGCGGCTCGCGGGTCGTGGGGAACGTGACCGCGCAGCGGTTCGATACGGACGGCGGTGCGGTGGTCGAAGGCAACGCCTGGGTGTACGGCGAAGCCCGATTCGACTGGAGCGGCAAAGTGCTCGGCGATGTGACAGCGAGAGAGATTCGCACCCCAAGCAACTCCTTGATCGGCGGTACCCGCACAGTGGTGGCTTCAGGGCCGGGAGCGAGCCCCTACGCCGTACCGCAGAGCCCGATCGTGCCCGACTGGTACGACTTCGCGTACGACATCGCAGACTGGACTGGATTCGGTGAGGTAGTACTGAGCGGCAACTGCAACTACGACGTGTTTGACGACGCGGTCGACGACCTCGCTGGCGCACCCGGAGTGATCGACGCACGAGCGTGCACGAACGAAATTTCTATCTCTTCCTGGCAGAAGCTCGAATTGCAGAACGACCTGGCCATAGTCGCCAAGCGCTTCGCTCTCGGCGGAGGCGGTGGATTCACCTCCAATGGCGATCACCGGCTGTGGCTGATCACCGAAGATCTCGTCGAGGACGGACTGCCGACGTGTCCATACGGCTCGTACCTCCGCATTGACGGCGGGTTCACTTTCGATTCGGACATCTCGGTAATGATCTATACGCCGTGCAGGGTCAATCTTGGGTCGAGCACGACCTTTAACGGGCAGATCTTCGCGGGTGAGGCCTCGATCGCTGGAGGAGCGCGGATCGGCTTTGTCCCGGTCGGGCTGCCCGGAGTCAACCTGACTACAGGCAAGGCCAACAGTGGTTCGGCAGAGGACGAGCCGTGGCGGGTGGTCTCGGTGCGCAACCGGCCGGACGACGGCCGAT
>CAYRUW010000055.1:0-8478 GCA_964427465.1 uncultured Diaminobutyricimonas sp. | reverse complement strand
GAACCACGGCTTCCATCAGCTGAGCGCAGTCGAGTCGACGCTGGTTCGGCCGGATCGGATGCGTCACCCGGCCAGCATCTGGTCTCGGTCGAGGCAACCCTGAGGTGCCGGTAGCCCGGAGCTCCAGACGGCCCGGGCCTGGTTGCGCATCGGCTAGCGCTGCAGCGCCTTCAGCACGTCGTCGTGCAGCAACCCGTTGGTCGCGATCGCGCTGCCGTGCCAAGGGCCCGTCTCGCCTTCGATCGAGGTGAATCGTCCGCCGGCCTCTTCGACGATGGGAATGAGCGCGGCGATGTCGTACGGCTGGAGCCCCGGTTCGCCGGCCATGTCGAGAGCGCCCTCGGCGACGAGCATGTAAGACCACATGTCCCCGATCGCACGGGAACGCCATGCGCGCCTGGTGAGTCCGAGGACCTGTTCGAGCAGTCCGGCCTCGTCCCATCCCGCGATCCGGTTGTAGCTGATGTTCGCATCCGCGAGCGCCGACACCCCGCTGACCGAGAGCCGCCGTGGCTCAAGACCGTTTTCCGCGACCCATGCGCCGTGACCCTTCGCCGCCCACCACGTGCGCCCGAGCGCCGGCGCGCTCACTAGTCCGAGCACCGGGTCGCCGTTCACCGCGAGCGCGATGAGCGTGCCCCAGATCGGCACCCCCCGCATGAAGTTCGCGGTGCCGTCGATCGGGTCGATGATCCACTGCCGGTCGCTTTGGCCGCGCTCGCCGAACTCTTCGCCCAGGATCGCGTCGTCCGGCCGGCTCGCCTCGATTCGCTCGCGGATCAGCTGCTCCACCGCCCGGTCGGCGTCGGTCACATGACTGCGATCCGCCTTGACCTTCACGTCGAGGTCGATCGCCCGGAACCTGTCAAGCGAGATCAAATCGGCCTCGCCCGCGAGCGCGCGGGCAAAGGCGAGGTCGTCGGCGAGCGAGAACGGCGCGGTCACCGTTTCAGCGTATCCGAGCGCCGGACCGAGTCGGGCGGGGCGGTAGGCAATGGCCGGCGCGCAACGTACTCAGCGACCGATTGGCCGACATTGCCGGCGATCCCGGGGAAGAATGGCGGGCGGCCTAGGCGCTGCTGCGGAAGACCGTGTCCATGTGCCACTCCAGGAACTCGACATTGGGCCGATCCGCTCGCCGCTCAGGCAGCGCGATTTCGGTGCCTTCCATGGCGTAGAGCGCGTCGCCGTTACCGAACTCCGTTCGCAACCGGCGACTCACTCGAAGACGGTGCTTGGTATCCACGCCCACGTAGCCTCGATCGAACAATGTGTGGATGTCCGAGCGCAGCAACATGCCATTGTCGGACCGGTGCATGCCGCCGTGTGCCACGGGGCGGATATGCGCCGCTTCGAGCACCGGCCGCACCTTGTCTCCGGTTACCGCACATCGGTGTTGGTAGTTGGCAGCAACGACGGCCTTGAACGCTTGCTGTCCCAGTCGCCTCGGCACGAGCCGCGCATCACCGAACATACGTTGTCTCAGTTCCCAGGGAACCGGGGCCTCCATGGGCAACGTTCCGGGCATGGCGAGCGCCGCAGCGGCACGGACCACCTCGTGGTCGGAAGGCAACTCGTCGAGCTGGTAGGTCCTGCCCTGGACGATGTTCTTCTGGAAGTCACTGGGGGCGGTCAATCTCTCGATCCTCGAGAAAAAGCGCACGTCCCTTATCAGGATGCAGCCGATCATGGAGGTCAGGTCAAGCGGTTCGTTCGAGCGCCGGTAGCGGCGTACGCGCTCACCGAACGATTCGAGGTCTGTCACGCCGTTCTGGAGACCGAACAGCTCCCAGGAATCAACGATCCTCATGGGCAGGAACGCATCGTAAATGCCGCCACCGACGATCTGATTACCGTCTCGTTCCCGAGTCTTGAACAGGAACAGTTCGCCGGAGTCGAGGACGCGGAACGGACGTCCGCCGCCTGGCCTCCAGAAATTGGCTTGTGGCAGTTCTGGCCCGGAGAGGCTCAACTGCTGTGTCCACTCGAGGTCGGTAACGGCGAGAAAGGCTCTCATGAGTTAGAGGTCTCCCGTTCTGCCTCGTATGCGTTCACGCTACGGTTCCCACCCAAAGCCCATCGCGAGCACGAGTCATGCCCACATACAGCTGGCGCCGGTTGCGCTCCTCGCGCTCGAGAAGAGTGGGCGCGCTGTCGGCACCGGGCGCCTTGCCCGGTGCGAGCAGGTCCGCGTTGGTCCACGGCAGCAGGACTTGCTTGAATTCGAGGCCTTTCGCACGCTTGATGGTGCCCACTTTGACCGCATCGACGTGCGTGCCGTCGTAGTCGTGCAAATCCATGCCGACGATTCCGGATGCCGCGAGCAGTCCCAGCACCGTTCGAACCTGCTCGTTGGTCGAGCACAGCACCCCCACGTCGCCCAGGTTCGTGTCGAGTGCGCGAGTCACCTCGCGCACTCGCTCGACGAGCGCGGCGTTGTGCTCGAGAGCGCGACTGAATCGTTCCATCACCGGCGGCGGGCCATGGCGGTCGAAGGTCGCGCCGGGCTCGTAACCAAGGCTCGCCGCATCCTCAATGTCCGTGTATCGGTCGCCAGCGACTATTCGACCGGCGGCCTCCAGAATCTCGGCGGTATTGCGGTAGTTCGCGTTGAGAACGACACCGCGTCCGGCGAGCGAGATGCCGGCCTCTGCAAGCGTGTAGCCGCCCGGGTAGATCGTCTGCTGTCCGTCGCCGATCAAGGTGAACGCGTCCGGACCATCGCCCGCCACCGACCACAGCATCCGTATCATCGCGCACGAAAGATCTTGGGCCTCATCCACCACGACCGCTGAGTAGCCCGAAAGCGGCTCGCGCCGCAGTTCCTTCTCGGCCAGCAGGATCAGGTCGGCGAAATCGTGGATTCGGGCAGCTCGGAGTCGCGATTCGTACGCCCGATACAGATCCCATACCGCTCGCCGCTGGTCGATCGTGAGACCACGCTTGCGGCCCACTCGCGCGCAGTCCGCGTACTGCTCGAACCTCGTGAAGCCGCGTCCCTTGATCACGCTCTCGACCTCTTCTTGCCAGTAGTCGAGGTTCGGCTCTGCTTTCGCAAGCGGCTTACCGGCCTCGGCCCACGCGGTCCGGAACGCTTGCGATGCCTTTCGTCCATCGACGCGCACATCAATTCCGCGCTCGTCGAGAATTCGGCGCGCGAACTGGTGCACTCCCGAGAACTCGACCCGGTCGGTGACTTCGGGGGCGAGTCGCTTGAGCAGGTTGCCGAGCACCGACGGCAAGGTGCGCACGTAAGTGGTCACGAGGACTTTTCCGCTCGGGTTCCGGCGGGCGAGGTAGGCCGCTCGGTGCAGTCCGACGACGGTCTTGCCGGTACCAGCTGCGCCCCGGATGCGTGAAGGCCCGCTGAAGCTTCGCCGCACCAAGCGCGCCTGATCGGGGTGCAGGAAAGACATCCAGTCTTCGATCGGCGGTGCGAGCATGCTGTCCAGTACTGCAGCTTGTACCTCTTGCGGGCTCGGCAACTCCGGAATATCGAGTTCGGCGGGGGCGGTGTCGACTATCGGCTCTGGCAGCGACGGGTTAACCGGCGCCGGCGCTCCCACAACCGGAAGGAGTTCGGATGCGGCACGCAATACGACGTCGACTTGCGCCGTTGTGAGCCGCTGACCGCGCCGTAGGATGTGCCGGGCGATGTCGGCATCGCCGACGACTTCGACCGCACCGACCTCGGCGCGCAGGTTCTTCTTGCCCGCGAACACGACCACGGCTCGCACTTCGCCTGGTGCGAGACCTACCTCGGCTAGCGCCGATTCGGTCTCGGCAGCGAGTGAGGCGAGCTTGTCGAATTCGTCTGTCACGTCTTCTTGGTCGCGGAACACGCGACCGGCGGCGATCTGGATGTTTGCCCACGACTTGGTGTCGACGATATACAGGCCCGATGGGCCGACTACTACCAAATCAACCTGGGCCCTGCGGCTGCCGGGCCACTGCCGGTCGACTAGCAAGTGATAGCCATGAGCGGCGAGCGGCGCGACCGCATTCACGGTGCGAGTCTCGGATTCGTACGCGGCCATGAAGTTCCGCGCTCGCTGCTCCGCGTCCCGCATCGCCGCGGCGTGTGCGTTGCGTAGCGCCAGACTGCGTTGCGCTTCGTGATACGCGGAGTTCGTCATCCCATTGCCCCCGATGCCGATTAGGAAAGATTCTCACGGCAAAGGCCGCGCCATCAATAGTCCGTGTTGGGGGGACAGCCGGTTCACCCCGCGAGCGTCGTGAGCAGGCGCTGCAGCGATTCCACGCGCGCCGGGCTGAGCTCGCCGCGTTCGACCGCTTCGTTGAGTTCGCAATCGGGGGCGTCTGGCAGGTGGGTGCAGCCGCGCGGGCATTCGGCGGCCACGGTGGCGAGGTCGGCGAAGCCGCGCAGAATATTGTCGGGGTCGACGTGCCCGAGACCGAACGAGCGGATGCCGGGGGTGTCGATGATCCAGCCGCCCTGCGGCAGGCGCAGCGACACGGTCGACGACGAGGTGTGGCGGCCCCGGCCGGTGACCACGTTGACGTCGCCGGTCGCGCGGTCGGCACCGGGCACGAGCTGGTTGACGAGCGTGGACTTGCCCACGCCCGAGTGCCCGACCGCGACGGTGGTCGAGCCGTGCAAAGCATCCGCGATCTCGGTCACGTCGTCGTCGCCGCGGCCGCGGGTGAACACCGCCAGATCCAGGGCAGCGAAGTTCTCGAGAAACTCTGCCGGGTCGGCGAGGTCGGTTTTCGTCACGCACAGCATGGGGCGGATGCCGGCGTCGTACGCCGCGACCAGGTAGCGATCGACGAGCCGGGGCCTAGGCTCGGGGTTCGCCGCGGCCACTACGATGAGCATGTTCTCGGCGTTGGCCACGATCACGCGTTCGACCGCGTCCGTGTCGTCGGCGCTGCGCCGGAGCACCGTCGTGCGCTCGCCCACGCGCACGATCCGGGCGAGACTCCCCTCGTCGCCGCTGACATCCCCGACCAGTTCGACCCGGTCGCCGGTGACGATCGAATGCCGTCCGAGCTCGCGCGCCCGGGTTGCGGTCAGTTCACGCTCGGCGACTGTGCCCTCTTCGACGAGAACCGTGAACCGGCCGCGATCGACGCCGAGAATCCGCCCCGGTACGGCATCCGCGTGTTCGGGCCGGGTCTTGGTTCGGGGCCTGGAGCCTCTGGGGTTCGGCCGGATCCGCACATCCGACTCGTCGTACTCGTCGTACTCGTCTTCGTCGTCGAGACCGGTCAGCCAGCTCATACTCCGCCAGCGGTCTCAGGGAGCAAGCAGCGGATCGACGGTCGGCCGCACCGTGGGTTCGGGTCCGTGCAGCATCCGCTGCCAAAGTTCCGGGAACTGGGGGAGGGTCTTCGCGGTCGTCGCGATGTCCTCGACGTGCACGCCTTCGACCGCGAGGCCCACGATCGCGCCCGCGGTCGCCATCCGGTGGTCCTCGTAGCTGTGCCAGAGCCCGCCGTGCAATGGGCGCGGTTCGAGTTCGAGGCCGTCTTCGATCTCGCGTACCGATCCGCCGAGCGCGTTCAGTTCGGCCGCGAGCGCGGCGAGCCGGTCGGTCTCGTGACCACGCAGGTGCCCGATCCCGGTGACGCGGCTCGGCGTCTGTGCGAACGCGGCCAGTGCGACGAGCGCGGGTGCGAGTTCGCCGCCTTCGGCGAGGTCGAGCTCCACGCCGGGAAAACTGGAGCCGCCTACGACGCCGGCTCCGCCGTCGACCGTGAGCGCGCCGTCTTGCCGAGTCACTTTCGCCCCGAAGCGGGGCAGCAATTGTTCGAGCTTGGCGCCAACCTGGGTCGTGCGGTCGGGCCAGCCTGGGATCGTGACGGTGCCGCCGCCGATTATCGCGGCGACTAGGAACGGCGCGGCGTTCGAAAGGTCGGGTTCGATGTCGAGCTCGCGCCCTCGGATCGGGGCGGCCGGCACGACCCACATCCCGGGTTCGGGAGCCTCGACGACGACACCGCGCTCGGCTAGCGCGTGCACTGTCATCTCGATGTGCGGCATGCTAGGCAGCCGCTCGCCGGTGTGACGCAAGACGAGCCCCTGTTCGAAGCGCGGTGCCGCGAGCAGCATGCCCGACACGAACTGGCTCGAAGCCGAAGCGTCGATCGCGAGTTCGCCACCGGCCACCGAACCCGTGCCATGAACGGTGAACGGCAAGGATGCGCGCCCGTCGTCGGCCACGGTCACACCAAGCGACCGCAGCGAATCTATGGTCGTGGCCATCGGGCGGCGTCTGGCGCTCTCGTCGCCGTCGAACGCGACCGGTCCGAGCGCGAGCGCTGCTACCGGGGGTACGAACCGCATGACGGTGCCGGCGAGCCCGCAATGGATGGACACGCCCCCGGAAAGCTCTCCCGGGGTGATCCGCAGATCCGGACCGTATTCGCCCTCGCCCGGGATGCGCTCGAACTGGGCGCCGAGCTCGCGCAACCCCTCCACCATGAGCGTGGTGTCGCGGGAGTGCAGCGGCGCGCGCAGCAATGACGGTTCGTCGGCGAGTGCGGAGAGCACGAGTTCGCGGTTCGTCAGGCTCTTCGAGCCGGGCAAGCGCAGCGTGGCCGACAGCGGGGCGGATGCTACGGGCGCGGGCCAGGGGCCGGCATCCGGGGCCGGCTCTTCCCGGTCGTCCCCGTACGGGTCGAACTCGGGCCTGGAATACCTCGACAGTTGCATCGGTTACCAGAGTATCCGCGAAACCTGACCTGAACGGAGACAGCTCACATGCTCGTCACTCGAATGCCAGCCATAGACTGGCCGACGATGGACGACGAGACGCCCGATGGCGAGCCAGACCTTTCGACCGGCGCCGCTGCGAAGCCGGCCGGCACCGCTGAGCCGGTTATGCCTGCCGAAGGCGAACCGGCGGATGCCGTAGCGCCCGCCCGCGAATCCGGCGACTTGCGCGAACTGTTCGAAGAGCAAGCGCTGCCGTACATGGACCAGTTGTACGCGGCCGCGCTCCGGATGACGCGGAACCCGGCCGACGCGGGCGATCTGGTGCAGGAGACCTTCCTCAAGGCGTATGCCGCGTTCGACAAGTTCCAGCAGGGCACGAACCTGAAGGCGTGGCTGTACCGCATTCAGACCAACACTTTCATCAATAACTACCGCAAGAACCAGCGCAACCCGTATCAGGGCACAATCGACGACCTCGCGGAATGGCAGCTCGGCGGCGCCGAGTCGGCCACATCGTCGGTGGGCCGTTCGGCGGAAGCGGAAGCGATCGACCATCTGCCGGACAGCGCCGTGAAGGATGCGTTGCAATCGATTCCCGAGGACTTCCGACTAGCCGTGTACTTCGCCGACGTCGAAGGGTTCTCGTACCAGGAGGTCGCCGACATCATGAAGACGCCGATCGGTACTGTGATGAGCCGGCTGCACCGGGGCCGGCGGATGCTTCGCGAGAGACTGGCCGACTATGCCCGTGGCCGGGGGATCACGGCCTCGACGGGGAGGACGAAATGACCGATTGCGGTTGCGAGAAGGCGAAAGCCGAGCTCGAGGAGTACTTGCACCGCGAGCTGAGCGAGCAGGACTTCCAGGACATCACCGAACATCTGGCGAACTGCGAGGACTGCAGCGCGGAGCACTTGCTGGGCGTGACGCTGACCGAGAAGGTGCGCAAGGCGTGCCAGGAGACGGCGCCGGATGAGCTCAGGGTGCGGGTGCTCGGCAAGTTGCGCGAACTGCGCATCGGCTGAGGCAGCCTGCGGACCACTCGGCAAGACGTTGGCGCCGAACGGTGCCGCAAGACCGTGCGAAGCCGATCACAGGTCGAAGGCGCGCTCGATCAGCTCGGTCTGCTCTTGGGCGCTGCGTTTGGTCGAACCGGTCGCAGGCGACGCGGATGCCGGGCGCGACGCGACGGTCATCGTGCGCCCTTCGAGGGTTCGCGCGAACTCCATGAACATGAACGGCCACGCGCCCTGGTTCTCGGGCTCTTCCTGAACCCACACGAGTTCCGCGCCCGGGTACTGTGCGAGTGACTCGTTGAGCCGCTCGATGGGCAGCGGATATAGCTGCTCGAGCCGCACCAGCGCGACGTTCTCGGTCAGGCCCCGCTTGTCGCGTTCGTTGGCCAGGTCGTAGTGGATCTTGCCCGAATGCAACAGCACGCGCTTGACCTTCGACTTGTCGGAGATCGTGCGATCGTCGATCACCGACGCGAACCGGCCTTCGGTGAACTCGGCCAGGTCGCTCGTCGCACCACGCAAGCGCAGCATCGCCTTCGGGGTGAATACCACGAGCGGCCGGCGCGGTCGTGCGTACGCCTGGCGCCGCAGCAAGTGGAAGTACGACGCCGGCGTCGAGGGCCGCGCGATGGTCATGTTGTCTTCGGCGGCCAGTTGCAAGAAGCGCTCGATTCGCGCCGACGAGTGGTCGGGACCTTGGCCTTCGTAGCCGTGCGGCAGCAGCAGTGTCACGCTCGAGCGCTGGCCCCACTTCTGCTCGGCGCTCGAGATGAACTCGTC
>CAYRUW010000054.1:3083-8489 GCA_964427465.1 uncultured Diaminobutyricimonas sp. | reverse complement strand
CCGCCGAGCGGGTCGGCGCCGATGCGCAGCCCGGCCTTGCGGATCGCCTCGATGTCGATCGCGTTCTCGAGGTCGGCCACGTAGCGTTCCCGGAAGTCGTACCCGTCGACGCCGGTCGGCTCGGCGATCCGCACGTCGCGGTTGCCGTCCGCGATCAGCTCGTTGGCGCGATCGGCGATCCATCTCGTGGCATCCGTGTCGGCGGGGCCGCCATGGGGCGGGTTGTATTTGATTCCGCCGTCGCGCGGCGGGTTGTGGCTCGGCGTGATCACGATGCCGTCTGCGCGCTCTGAGTTGTAGCTGAGGATCGCGCGGCTGATCGCCGGCGTAGGAACGCAGTCGTCGTTCGCATCCGCGAGCACGTACACCCCGTTCGCGACCAGCACCCCCAGCGCCGTGGTCTCGGCCGGCCGGCTGAGGGCGTGCGGGTCCCGCCCGATGAACAGGGGTCCGGTCGTTCCTTGCCAAGCCCGGTAGTCGACGATGGCCTGCGTGATCGCCTGGATGTGCGTCTCGTTGAAACTCCCGTCGAGACTCGAGCCGCGGTGCCCGCTAGTGCCGAACGCCACACGCTGCGCCGGGTCGTTCGGGTCGGGCTGCCGGGAGAAGTAGGCGTCGATGAGTTCCGGCACGTCGATCAGGTCGGATTCCTGGGCGGGCGTTCCGGCGCGGTCGCTCATACTCGCCAGTCTCGCACTGCCCTAGGCTCTTGAACATGCCGGAGCACGATGCCCACGAGACCTACAGTTACCTCGGTCCCGCCGGCACGTTCACGTGGGCCGCGCTCGGCCAAGTGCCGGATGCGCAAGGCAAACCGTGGCGCAGCGTGAACAACGTCGGCGAAGCGCTCGACGACGTCGTATCGGGACGCAGCGTGGCCGCGATGATCGCCATCGAGAACAGCGTCGAAGGCGGGGTGAGCGCGACCCAGGATGCGCTCGCGAGCGTGCCTAACCTGCGCATCGTCGGCGAGTACCTGGTGCCCGTGAACTTCGAACTCGTCGCGCGGCCGGGCACGACGCTCGCCGATGTGAGCGTGGTGTGCGCGCATCCGGTCGCCTATGCGCAATGCCGGCTGTGGCTCGAGCGCAACCTGCCCAGTCACGGTCACTTGCCCGCCGCGTCGAACATCGCCGCCGCGCGCGACCTGCTTTCCGGCGTGCCGGCGGATGCCGCACTCGCCCCGCGCGGCACGAGCGACCTGCACGAACTAGTGGTGCTGGCCGACGATGTGGGCGACAACCCCCATGCGGTTACGCGGTTCGTGCTCGTGAGCCGGAACGCGCCTGTGCCGCCGCGCACCGGGTCGGACAAGACGAGCATCATCGCCGAGTTGCCGTATGACCAGCCTGGTTCGCTGCTGGAGATGCTCGAGCAGTTCGCCACTCGCGGCGTGAACATGAGCCTGATCGAGTCCCGTCCGATCGGCGATTCGCTCGGGCGCTACCGGTTCGTGATCGACCTGGACGGGCACATCCTCGACGAGCGGGTCGCCGACGCGCTGCTCGGACTCAAGCGGTTCAGCCCGAACGTCGTGTTCCTCGGGTCGTACCCGCGCGCGGACCGGCACGAGATCGAGGTACCCGACCGCTACGGCGACGAGAGCTTCATCGAGGCACGCGACTGGCTGCGGGCGCTCATCAGCGGCGAGCCGCTGTAGGGCGTCGCGCCGGTGCGCGCGCGTCCGCCGCGGCAACGTGCTCCGGTGACCCGGTCGCCTGCGGCTCGCTCACCCCGTCATCCGCCACTCCCGGCGGCTGGCCGGCCGTCGTCCGCGCCGTGTCGGACTCCTCGGCGGCGGCCGGTTCGGTGTCGAGCTTCGCCTCTTGCGGGATCCGCACGGTCAGGGCGCCGGGCTCGACCCAGCAGGTCACGGCGACCGCCTTGCCGAAGGCGTCGCCGTCGAGCTCGTACTCTTCGGGTCGTTCCAGCTGCAGTTGGATGCTGGCCGCCTTCAGATAGCGCAAGGTGCGCACTGGTTTCGAGAAGCTCATCAGCTTGCGGCCGACCTGGCTGCGCCGCAGCACCCCGTTCTCCCACACGACCTTCACCCAGATCTGAACCCAGCCGAAGAAGCCGTTCGGGCGCAGTGCGACGATGTCGAACAGGCCGTCGTCGACGGCGGCTTCCGGCAGCAGCAGGATGTTGCCCGGAAGCGACCCGCAATTGCCGATCAGGATCGTGTTGACGCGCAGCACCCGCTGGCTCTGCCCGTCGATGCGATAGCGCAACCGGATGCGGTTGTCGCCGCGCATCGACCTCACGATCGCGTCGACGTAGGCAAGCCAGCCCACCCGGCGTTTCAGTCCCGGGTTGGTGTTGGCCACCATCCGGGCGTCCAAGCCGAGTCCCGCCATGACCAGGAACACGTTGCGGCGATTCGACCCGTCGGCCAGCCGGGCTTCGAGCATGCCCAGGTCGATCCGCCGGTCTTTGCCTTCGAACGCGGTCGTGACCGATCGTTCGAGGTGGTCGAGATCGAGGTCGAGGTTGCGTGCCAGCAGGTTCCCGGTGCCCGACGGCAGCAGGGCCACGGGTACCCCAGTGCCGTTGAGGGCCTCGGCCACCGCCCGGACTGTGCCGTCGCCGCCTGCCGCCATGACGATCGAGGCCCCGGCGGCCAGTGCCTGCCGAGCGCCGCCCACGCCTGGGTCGTCGGCACTCGTGGCGAACCAGAGCGTCTTGGCCCACCGGGCATTGCGTTCCGCACCGGCCACGGTCTCGCGCAGCCGTTCGAGGTCGACCTTCGTCGGGTTGTAGACGACGGCCGCGCGCTTGGGCCTTGTCCACCTGCTCGCGCGCATGGGCAAACGGTAGGCCACCCACCTCGATGCCCTCTCAGCTTCCGTTGGAAACGCAACGCGAGCGGACGGCGACCGGCAGCATTCGCCGAATCGCGGCTGCGCAACGAGGGCGCAGGCGTAGGCGGCCGGCGGCCGGCTTGCCCGGGGTTTGGCCCGCCTCGGTGGCAGGCTTCGCCGGACCCGGCAGGACCGTCGCGGCAGGCTTCGCCGGACCGGGCTCGGTAGGCTGATCGGGTGATCGACCCGCAAATGCTTCGCGAGAATCCCGACCGGCTACGGGCATCGCAGCGGGCGAGGGGCGAGTCGGAAGAGATCGTGGATGCGGCCCTCACCGCGGATGCCGAGCGTCGGGCCGCGATCGCCGCATTCGAGGCACTGCGTGCCGAGCAGAACGCTTTCGGCAAGACCGTGGCCGCTGCTCCGAAGCAAGAGAAGCCGGCACTCGTCGCCCGTGCCCAGGAGCTCGCGGCCCGGGTCAAGCAAGCCAGCCAGGCCGCCGCCGACGCCGAAGAGCAATTCGCTCAGGTCGTTGGTGCCATCGCGAACCCGGTCATCGACGGCGTTCCGGCCGGGGGCGAAGACGACTTCGTCACGCTGCGCGAAGTCGGCGAACGGCCGAGTTTCGACTTCGAGCCGCTAGACCATCTCGCGCTCGGCGAGAAGCTCGACGCGATCGACATGGCCCGGGGCGCGAAGGTGAGCGGGGCGCGGTTCTATTACCTGAAAGGCATCGGCGCCCGGCTCGAGCTCGCGCTCATGTCGCTCGGTCTGGATCGGGCGATCGCCGCCGGGTTCACTCCCATGATCACCCCGACTCTCGTGCGTCCGCAGATCATGAGCGGCACCGGGTTCCTCGGCGCGCACGCCGACGAGGTGTACCACCTGGCCCAAGACGACCTCTACTTGACCGGCACGAGCGAGGTCGCTCTCGCCGGCTATCACGCCGACGAGATCATCGACGTGGCTGACGGACCGATCCGGTATGCCGGCTGGTCGACGTGCTACCGGCGAGAGGCAGGCAGTCACGGAAAGGACACGCGGGGCATCATCCGCGTGCACCAGTTCACCAAGCTCGAGATGTTCAGCTTCGTCGAGCCGACCGAAGCCGAGGCCGAACACGAACGGCTGCTCGGACTACAAGAAGACATGCTGAATCGGCTAGGTCTTGCCTACCGGGTCATCGACACGGCCGCCGGCGATCTCGGCCTCAGCGCGGCTCGCAAGTTCGACATCGAGGCGTGGATCCCGACCCAGAACGCCTACCGGGAACTCACGAGCACGAGCAACTGCACGACTTTCCAGGCACGCCGTCTGGACATCCGCTATCGCACCGAATCCGGAAAAACCGCGCCGGTGGCCACCCTGAACGGCACGCTCGCCACGACGCGCTGGCTCGTCGCGCTGCTCGAGACGCATCAGCGTGCCGACGGCTCGGTCGCCGTGCCCGAGGCTCTGCAGCCGTACTTGGGCGGGCTCGAGGTCGTGGAGCCGGTGCAGCGATGATGCGCCTTGCGTCGACTTCGGGCCGGCCGATGCGCTTTGTGCCGACGGCGGAACGGCCGGCTGCCCGGCACTTCGGACAGCGTGCGAACCAGCACCGGGCGACGCCCGGCGGCGTGTGCAGCTTCGGTCGAGAACGTCGAGGCGGAGTCTCGGGATGACTTCGCGCGTAGACCCGGGCGAGCGCTGGCTCGTAGCGCTCGACATCGACGGAACGGTGCTGCTCGAAGACGGCACGATAACCGAGGCCGTCGCCGACGCCGTCACCCGGGTGCGCGACGCCGGGCACGAGGTCACGCTCGCCACCGGCAGGGCGGTGTCGATGACCCTGCCCGTGCTCGACCGGCTGCAGCTCACCCCCGAATACGTCGTGTGCTCGAACGGCGCGATCACACTCGGCCGCGACGAACACGCTCCTGTCGCCTACTCGCGGGTGCACGTCGAGACCTTCGACCCGACCGAGGTGCTCACCACGATCCGAGGGCATTTGAGCGGCGCCCGGTTCGCGGTCGAAGACGAAGAGGGCAAATACCTGTACGCAGGAGGCCGGTTCCCCAACGGCGCGCTCGGCGCTTCCACCGAACACGTCGAATTCGACGAACTGCTCGGCGTCGAAGCCACGCGCGTGGTCGTGTTCTCCCCGGAGCACGACACTGAGCAGTTCTTGCGCGTGGTCGAACGGATGGGCCTGCACCGGGTGAGCTACAACATCGGCTGGACCGCGTGGCTCGACATAGCGCCGGACGGCGTGAACAAGGCGACCGCGCTCGAACGCGTGCGGGAGTGGCTGGGCATCCCGCGATCGCAGGTGTTCGCGATGGGCGACGGCCGCAACGACATCGAGATGCTCACGTGGGCGCGCGAAGCAGGCCGCGGGGTCGCCATGGGTCAGGCGCCCGAAGAGGTGCTCGCCGTTGCGGGTGAGGTCACGGGCACCGACGACGAAGACGGCGCCGCCTCGGCGCTCGCCTTCCTGCACGACTGATCGCCTGACGCATCCGGCGGCCCGTCGCACGCCGCGTCGAAACCGTTCGAAACAGGTTCGGGCGCTCCCGGCCGATTTCGCGGACCGAGCAACCGCATCCGTCGCACGCGCCGCGCC
>CAYRUW010000054.1:0-2983 GCA_964427465.1 uncultured Diaminobutyricimonas sp. | reverse complement strand
GCTCGCTTTCTGAACGAACACTCAGCAGCGGCTGCCTAAACTCGCTGCCTGCACCATGAGGAGACCGAGTTGAGCGGCATGTCTTCCGCACCTGAACGGGCCATGCCGGTGGCCCGTCACGGGCGGCTGCGTGCAGTCACAGGCTGGCGTGCGCTGTTGCGGGTCGCCGCCGCCGTGCTCGCCGTGCTCACCGTGAGCTTCGCAAGCATCGCGGCGTTAGGGATCTGGCAGTTCCAAAGCGGCATTCGGACCGTCGACATCGGCGGGCAGGCACCCCCGCCGGCGATCGGCGCCTACCCCGGCGGATTCAACGTGCTCATAGTGGGCGCCGATAACTCCGCGGGCCAGGGCAACAGATACGGACCGCGCGACTCGACGCTAAACGACGTCAACATGCTGCTCCACGTGTCGGCTGACCACAGCCGGGCGGTCGCGGTGAGCATCCCGCGAGACCTCATGGTCACGATTCCGGAGTGCGTCGGCCCCGACGGGGCGCGCCGGCCGCCGATCGAGATGCGGCCGATCAACCAGGCCTACGGACGCGGCGGTCTGCCGTGCGTGGTGAACACGGTCGAAGCGCTCACGCGACTCGAGATCCAGTTCGCCGGACTGATCACGTTCGAGGGCGTGATCGAGATGTCGAACGCGGTCGGCGGGGTGCCGGTGTGCATCTCGGCACCGATCCACGACCCGTATTCGCACTTGCATCTGGACACCGCGGGGGTGCACGTGCTCTCCGGCGACGAAGCACTCGCGTTCCTGCGCACCAGGCACGGTGTCGGCGATGAGAGCGATCTGGGCCGCATCAACTCGCAGCAAGTGTTCCTGGCCTCGCTTGTGCGAACGCTGAAAAGCGACCAGACGCTCAGCGACCTCGGCAAGGTGTTCGCGCTCGCGCAGGCAGCGCGGGCGAACATGCTGCTCTCAGACAACCTCGGCAGTCTCGACACGCTCGTCGGGCTCGCACTCGCGCTCAAAGACGTTCCGCTAGAGAACGTGGTGTTCACGCAGTACCCGAGCGTCTACTTTCCGCCGGGACCCTATGCGGCGAAAGTGAGACCGTACGAACCTCTGGCCGAGCAGCTGATCACCGCTCTCATGCTCGACGAACCATTCAAGCTCGGCAGCCAGGACGACCGTGTCGGGGCGATCGACAAAGAGGATGCGCTGGGCGAGCCCGAGAGCCCGGCACCGCCCGACCCCACCGGCTCCGCGCCGCCGACCGGCACACCAGGTCCCACTGGCACACCGACACCCGGTTCGAACGTGCAGGTGATCGAGGGCTTGCAAGGCCAGACCGCCGACGAGGAGACTTGCGCCGCCGCCAACGGCTGACCCGGCCGACGGTGTTTCAACGGTCGCCGGGGCGACTTCGAACCGCGCATCGATTACACTCAACGCTGCAACCGGGAGGGCTGTCCGAGCGGCCGATGGAGCTGGTCTTGAAAACCAGTGGGCAGAAATGCCTCGTGGGTTCGAATCCCACGCCCTCCGCGCGTGCCGCGCCCAGCCCGCGGTGAGACCGAGCTCGAAAGGTAGTCGATGAGCGAACTGCGCCCCCGCGCCCGCGCCAGACGCGCCAATGGCATCGCACGCCACGGCATGCTCCCCACCTCCCGCCCCTGGCTGAACCTCGTCAAAGTGCTGGCAGCGAGTCTCGCCGTGGTGCTCGTGAGCGGGGCCTCGGTGGCGGCGCTCACGGTGCAGCAGTTGCAGAGCAACATCGAGACGTTCGAAATTCCTGAAGAAGGCGGCCCGCCGCCCGGGATCGGCGCACTCGAAGGCGGGTTCAACATCCTCATCGTGGGCAGCGACACTCGCGAAGGGCAGCACGGCATCGGCGGCGACACCCACGGCGAACTCAATGACGTGAACATGCTGCTGCACGTCTCGGGCGACCACACCCGTGCGGTCGCGGTGAGCATCCCACGCGACCTCGTCGTGCCTGTTCCGCGTTGCCCCGACGGCGATGGCGGTCTGTTGTCGGCCATGTCGGCGCGGCCGATCAACAGTGTGCTCAGCCACGGCGGCATGGGCTGCGTCGTGCTCACAGTCGAGGAACTGACCGGGCTCGACATCCAATACGCGGGCATGATCACGTTCGTCGGCGTGATCGCTATGTCGAACGCGGTCGGCGGGGTACCGGTCTGCACCGACGGGCCGATCAGGGACAGATACACCGGACTCGACATCCCGTCTGCGGGCACGCACATGCTCGCCGGCGCGAAAGCGCTCGCATTCTTGCGCTCCAGGCATGGCGTGGGCGACGGAAGCGATCTGGGCCGGATCAGCTCGCAGCAGGTGTACCTGTCATCGCTCGTGCGCACGCTCAAGAGCTCTGACACCCTCGGCGACCTGCGCAAGGTCTACTCGCTCGCGGTAGCCGCCACGCAGAACATGGCGCTGTCGTCGAGTTTCGCGCAAATCGACACGCTTGCCGCGATCGCGCTCGCGCTCAAAGACATCCCGCTCGAGAACGTCACCTTCGTGCAATACCCGGGGATGACGGGACTGGACGGCGTGTACTCGGGGCGCGTTGCGCCGATCAAGGCGAAGGCCGACAAGCTGTTCGAGTATTTGCGCGAAGACCGTCCGTTCAAACTCGACGAAGACAGCCTGCGCACGGGCGCCACCGTGGACCCGAACGCCCCGACCGGGGAGGCGCCGGAGCCCGAGTCGACGGCCGGTCCCGGTGCAACCAACGGGCCGACCCAGGGTTCCGACCCGGTCGATACCCTCACCGGAATCAACGGGCAGACCGCTGCCGACTACACGTGCTCCGAGGCGAACTGACCGGAACGCAGGCGAATGCGAACCGGCTGCCCCGGCCGCTATGATTGCTGACGAACCGGGAGACGTCGCATAGTCCGGTCTAGTGCACCACCCTGCTAAGGTGGAGTCCCCTCCGGGGGACCGAGGGTTCAAATCCCTCCGTCTCCGCTTTTGAATTTGCCCTCGAACGGGCGGGTCCAGCAGGGTCCTT
>CAYRUW010000053.1:0-8726 GCA_964427465.1 uncultured Diaminobutyricimonas sp. | reverse complement strand
CGAACAATTCGGACATACATCGATTCTCCCAAAACTCGAACAAATGTTCTAGTGATCCGAGAAATCTCCGGATAACTACTTATTCACAGGACGAGCGCGGAGAGGTACGACGAGCGGTGGCGCTGGGATTGGTGGCCGGCGTACCGCGCGCACGGTCGGGAGGGTGGCGGATCGCGCCGGCGTGAAGGCGAGAGCGCGCTGATAGCGGCGCCGAGACGGTGCGACCGGCCGGTGCATCCGCCGAGGGCGGAATCCGGCCAGGTCATAAGAGAGGTGCCTCCGGTACGATTGGAGGCGGCTCCTCGCGTGGCGCCATCCAGGCCAACTCCCCCAGGGCGGAAACGCAGCAAGGGTAACCGGGCTCTGGCGGGTGCGCGAGGGGTCCTTTTTGTTAAGCGCCCATGCCGATAACCCCCCCCGATGGCCCTTTGTCGGCATTTCGCTTGGCACGGCCACTTCGGCACGTCCTGTCCGGCGCCTTGGCCGACAACCCCATGTCGGCGCTCCTCTCGCACGCCTCTCCAGGCACCTCCGGTCCGACATCTATCTTCCGTTGCCTCGCGCTGCGCTCGCCGTTCCGTCCCCGTTCGCTGTGCCGTGCCGCTCGCCGCTCAATCCCCGTTTGCCGTGACCTCGCCACGGCCGCTCTGACGGTGGACGGAGCGGCGGCGGGCGTCACCGACAGCGACTACCCTGTAGGCGTGGTCACCGCCCTCTACCGCCGATACCGGCCCGAGACGTTCGCCGAACTCATCGGCCAATCGCATGTGACCGACCCGCTGCGCACGGCACTGCGCACCGACCGGGTGAATCACGCGTATTTGTTCAGCGGACCGCGCGGATGCGGTAAGACCACGTCTGCGCGCATCCTCGCCCGCTGCCTGAATTGCGTCGAAGGCCCGACCGACACTCCGTGCGGCAAGTGTGCGAGTTGCGTCGAGTTGTCCCGCTCCGGCGGCGGCTCGCTCGACGTGGTCGAGATCGACGCGGCGAGCCACAACGGCGTCGACGACGCGCGTGACTTGCGCGAGCGCGCGGTTTTCGCGCCGGCCCGCGACCGGTACAAGATCTTCATCATCGACGAAGCGCACATGGTGACCGCGCAGGGTTTCAACGCCCTGCTCAAGATCGTCGAAGAGCCACCGGAGCACGTGAAGTTCATCTTTGCGACCACCGAGCCCGACAAGGTGATCGGCACCATCCGGTCGCGCACGCATCACTACCCGTTCCGGCTCGTGCCTTCCGCGCAAATGCTCGAGTATGTGCAATCGCTCTGCGAGAGCGAGGGGGTGCAGGTCGAGGCGGGCGTGCTCCCGCTCGTGGTGCGTTCCGGCGGCGGCTCGGTTCGCGACACTCTTTCTCTGCTCGACCAGCTCATCGCCGGGTCCGAGGATGGCGGCATCAAGTACGAGCGCGCGGCAGCGCTGCTCGGTTACACGCCGGGTGCGCTCCTGGACGAAGCGGTCGACGCGCTCGGGGCCAGGGATGCCGCTGCCGCGTTCGCGGCGGTCGACCGGGTCGTGCAGACCGGGCAGGACCCGCGTCGCTTCGTCGAGGACCTGCTCGAACGGCTGCGCGACCTGATCATCGTCGACGCGGCTCCCGGACAGGCCGCTGTCGTGCTGCGCGGGGCGACGAGCGACGAGCTCGAGCGGATGTCCGCCCAGGCCGCCGCTTTCGGCTCGGCCGAGCTTTCGCGGGCTGCCGACGTGGTGAACTCTGCGCTCACGGAGATGACCGGGGCGACTTCGCCGCGGCTGCACCTCGAACTCATGGTCGCCCGCGTGCTCGTGCTGGCCGCTCCGGCGGGCGTAGCCGCCGAGGGCGCATCCGGAGCATCGACCGGGGATTCCGCCGAGAGCTCATCGGCCAGGGGCGCTGCTGAGAGCCCATCGACTGGGGGCGCCGAGGGTTCATCAGATGCGAGGCCTTCCGGCGGCCGGCTTGCGGCAAAGCCGCGAACCGGGAGCGCGTCGTCCGGTCCGACCTCAGAGGCGCCTCGCACAAGTGTTGCCGCCGCTTCAGGGCCGGAACAGACACCTGGTCCGGCCGCAACCGACCCGGGTCCGGCTGGGCGTGCCTCCGCCGACTCGGGTGCGACTGGTGGTGCCGCCACCGACTCTCGCCCGGCTGGTCGTGCCGCCACCGACTCTCTCCCGGCCGGTCGTGCCGGTGCCGACTCGGGCCCGGCACGTGCCACCTCCGGCCCGGACCCGGCGCCGGATTCTGGTGCGTCGAAGCCAGAGCCGCAACCTGGTGGCGCTCCCGCCGCTGCCCCTCCTGCTGCTGCTGCTGCCGCCGATCCTTCCGCCCCGGCTGCTGCCGCCGCCGGTAACGAGTCGACGGATGCGTCCTCGGCGCCCGTGACCTTGCAACAAGTGCGCGACGCCTGGCCTGAGATCCTCAAGCGGGTCGAGGGGGCCAAGCGCAGCGCCTGGAGCGTCGTCTACACGTCGAAGGTCCGCTCGCTTGCAGGTGACGTGCTGACCGTAGTGTTCGCGAACGAGTCGGATGCCGCTAGCTTCCGCGAGCGTGGCGCGGGTGACAGCGTGAGCGAGCACTTGCGCCGGGCGATTCTCGATGTACTCGGAATCCGGGTGAAGTTCATTGCCAAGGTCGAGCCGAGCAGGCCGGCTGCCGATGCGGCCGGCGGTTCGGCGGCCCCGGAACCGGACGAGCCGGCACCCGTGCAGCCGGCGGCAGCGGGTTGGGCGGTAGTGCCGATCCCCACTCCGGATGCGGCAGCAAACGACGACGACGACGAGCCCGAGAGGGGCGTGAGCGGCGCGAGCGACGCTGGGCAAAGGCGGGGCGTGAGCGAGGCCGGGCAGGCGCGGGGCGCGAGTGAAGATGTGCGAGCGCCGGGCATGAACGACAACGGGCAAGCGCGGGACGTGAGCGACCCCGGCCAAGCTCGGGGCGCTAGTGGCGGTGCGCAGGTGCGTGGAGCGAGCGTGGCCGAAACCACCCGCTACGGCGAGGCGGTGGTGCGAGAGGTGCTCGGCGCGAGCTTCATCGGGGAGCACAAGCTCGAAGCGCCGCGCGCTCCGGGAATGGACGCGTAGGCCGTGTACGAGGGAATCGTCCAGGACCTGATCGACGAGCTCGGCAGGCTGCCAGGCATCGGCCCTAAATCTGCTCAACGGATCGCGTTCCACATCGTGCAGACCGAGAGTTTCGATGTCTCACGGCTTGCGGCGATCCTGAGCGAGGTTCGCGACAAGGTGCGCTTCTGTAGGGTGTGCGGCAACGTCGCCGAGCAGGAGCTGTGCGCGATCTGCCGCGACCCCCGTCGCTCCCAGTCCACGATCTGCGTCGTCGAGGAGGCCAAGGATGTCGTAGCGATCGAGCGCACACGCGAGTTCCGCGGTGTCTACCATGTGCTCGGCGGTGCGATCAGTCCGATAGACGGAGTCGGTCCCGACGATCTGCGCATCAAACAGCTCATGCAGCGCCTTGCCGATGGCACCGTGACCGAGGTCATCATCGCGACCGACCCCAATCTCGAGGGCGAGGCCACGGCGACATACCTGACCCGGATGCTCGCGCAACCGAACCTGCGCGTGACCCGGCTGGCGTCCGGGTTGCCTGTCGGCGGCGACCTCGAGTATGCGGACGAGGTCACTCTGGGCCGGGCCTTCGAGGGCCGGCGCGTCATCGAGCACTGACCGGCCCATGCCCGAGCACTGGTCGGCGTTGCCCGAGCACCGGTCGGCGTGTGCCGGGTTCCGGTCGGCGCCTGCCTGAGGTCTGATCGGCGCATGACCGAGTTCTGGCGTGGCCGAGTCCTGATTTGCGCACGACCGAGTACAGGCATGACCTAGTACCGATCGACACGTCATCGAGCACTTAATGGCGCTGTTCGGCCTCAGCTGACACAGTCAGCTGTTTGCTGACGATCTTCAACACCACGACCCGATGCTTCGACATGCAGGACCGTGACCGATGTCGCGACTTACGGGAGACGTATGAGGTGTGACACATGTCATGAACCTGGACAGGGCGCTGGCCCACCGGTTCGGCCCGCGCAGCCCGACGATGGTGCTGCGCGGCGCCGCGAGGTACGGGGTTCGGTGACGGTACGGCGTGCGGTGACCGGTGCGGCGCTCGCTGACTGGTTCGGCCCGTGCGGCTGGTTGTGCACCTCTCCCGCGCCAACCTGTGAATATCGTCTGTACTCGGCCCCCAAAGTGGTGAGTCGTGGTAACCGCCCGGATTCGGCTACTGTGAGCAGGAGTCGGAGGGCCGAGTGCGCCCGCGGCCGGAGGAAAAATGCAAAACGGAGACGAGCTCTCGTCCACGCAATTAACCCAACTGTCGGAACAGGCCTCGTCGGCCGCGACGCCACCAGCACAACTCGCTGATCTTGCGTATCGCTATCCCCAGTTGAGAGTCCAGATCGCCGCCAACCCCGCAGCGTACCCGGGCCTGCTCGACTGGCTCGAAGCTCAAGGCGACCCGGCGGTGTCGGCCGCGATCAAGGCTCGAGTGCCGGCTCCGCCTGCCCCGCCGGCTCCGGTGCCGCCGCCCGCCCCGCCCGTCTCGGAGCCGCCGGCTGCTGCAGAGCCCTCCGCGGCATCCGCGCAGACGCCTGTCGCGCCCGTACCGC
The DNA here is from genome assembly GCA_964427465.1 of uncultured Diaminobutyricimonas sp. GTDB lineage: Bacteria > Actinomycetota > Actinomycetes > Actinomycetales > Microbacteriaceae > Diaminobutyricimonas. The sequence goes on along the minus strand of CAYRUW010000053.1, from coordinate 4,117 downwards.
CCCCTCCGGGCGCCGTGCCACCGGCCGGTGGTCGTGGCGGCCGGATCTTCGGCGGGATGAGCCGGAAGCTCCTGATCGGACTCGCGGCAGGCTCGGTCGTGCTGCTTGTGCTCGTCGGCGGTGGCGTGTTCGCGTTGACGAACTTCCTCACCGGCGGGTTCGCGTCGGCGACGGACTCGGCGAAAGCGTTCCCGGCATCCACGTACGCGTGGGCCGAGATCGCGATCGATCCTTCGCCGAACCAGAAGCTCGGTGCGGCCGAGCTGCTCGGCAACCTGCCCGAGCTCGCCGACTACCTCGAGGAGTTCGGTCCCGACCTGGACTACAGCGACCTCGCCGAGTCGGCCGACCTGAAAGAGGCCGCGTGGGACTTCTTGGTTGAGGCTCTCGCCGGCTACGAGTCGCCCCTGGACTTCGAAGACGACGTGGCGCCGTGGCTCGGCAGCCGAGTCGCTTTCGGCTTGGTGGCCGCCGAGTCGCACTACCATTCCGCGATTGTGGCCGTGCAGGCTTCGGATACCGCGGCCGGCGTGGAGGCGATCGAGGAGCTGCTCGACGAGACGGATCGGTCGGCCGTGCAGGTGTTCGCGCGCAACGGCTACGTCGTGCTCGCCCACGAGGAGCTGAACGCGGAGCAGGCGTACGCCAAGGGCAGCCTCGCCGACACCAGCGCCATGAAGGCCTTCACTCCGAAGATCGGGGAGTGGGGTCTGGCTACCGTGTGGTTCTCGCCCAGGGCCGCGGTCGATGCCAACTTCGCGTGGGCGGAGCAGGCCTACGAAGAGGGCGCGGAGTCGCTTTCGAGCATCGAGGAACGCTACCGGACGCTCTACAACGACTGGAGCGAGGAAGCCGCCCAGTACGACTATCTCTGCCCGGCCAGCGGCGAGTGGCTCTCGTACGACTGCTACTGGATGAGCCCCCCGTCGGCGGAAACGTTCTATTACAGCAACGGCTTCTATCCCGAGGATTGGCAGGACGCGGCGAACGACGAGTACGACGGTGCGCAGGAGCGGCACGCGAAGGTGGTCGACTCGGTCGAAAAGGTGCGCGAACTGCTTCCGGAACAGGGCTCGATGGGGGCGGTCCTGCGGATCACCGACGCGAGCCTTGAAATGGTGAGCTTGAACTCCGATCTCGGGCTGCCCGAGGTCGAGAACCCACGCCATGTCGGAGAGCTCGCCGCGCTGCCGGAGACGACCGTAGCAGCGTTCTCGGTTTCGCAGATCGGATCGTTGTTCGACTTGGTCTTGTCGCCCGAGTACTTCGCGGCCGGCTTCGCGAGCACGCTCTCGTCGCAGGCGTTCGCGAGCCCGTACACATTCGAGTCGCTCGTCAGTTACGAAGGTGAAGCGTTCCCGGACCTCGTGGAGACACAGCGCGATGGCGTCGCCGAGTGGTTCGACCAGGAACTCGGCTGGGACTTCCCGGAGGACCTAGCCAAGCTGTTCGGCACGAACACGATGTTCGTGGTCGACGAGGACATGGCGTGCGACCTCAACTACCTCGCGTACGCGGACTACGGATGCGAAGATCCGGGGCTCGGCTTCCTGATCTTCAGCGATGACGCGGATGAGACCGAGGACTTCATCGACGACATCCTCGATGAAGCGGACCGGTCCTACGGCGATGTCGGGGTCGACGTGAAGGCCGATGGCGGCAAGGTCATCGTGGCACGAGGGGAGTACGGTGAGGAACTGCTCGCCGGAGGCGGTTCGCTCGGCCAGCAGCCCGGCTTCGCGACTGCGCTGCCCGACCTGAACGGAGCGTTCCTCGCGTCGTACGTGAACGTCGAGGCGCTGCTCGAGATCATCGAGGACCAGTATCGCGACCAGTATGGCTATCCGACGGAGATGCTGGAGATGCTGGAGAAGCTCGAGGGCGTCGCCGCAGTCGGCTTCACCGCCTCGAAGTCGGGCGGAGACGTGATCGCCAGGTTCCGCATCTCGACCGTTTCGGGTTGAGGCCGCTGACCCTGCGAGTTCAAGGCACGACATGAAGCACGATCGGAAGGTTCGACGATGAGCAACGAGACGAAAACGGGTGCGGATGCGGCTGCGGCCTATCCGCCGCCACCGCCCGCCCAATCGTCTGGCGGTGCGGGGCGACCGGATTCCGGCGCGAATCCGTTCGCGGGCATCCCGGCGAGCGACTACGTGCGCGATGCCGCCGCGCTAGCACTGCTGCTGGTCTCGCTCGCGCTGCCGTGGAACTTCTCGGTGTTCGCCACCGCGCGCATCGAGGTGATCCTGATCACCCTGCTGAGCGTGTTCTCGCTCGCAGTCACCTATCTCGCCCGGGTCGGGGTGTTCCCGCCGCCCGTAGCGCGCTTCGCCTGGCTGATCCGGCTTGCCGCGAACCTGCCGTATCTGATTCTCGTGCTCGTGAACGTCGTCATCGATGCGGTCGCGGGTGCGAACTACGGCGGCGGCGGCATCGGCTTCGCGGTGGCGTTCGGGCTCGCGGGGGCGGTTCTCGCGGCCCAGCCCAGGGAGGCCGAGGTATCAGGTGCCACCGCGGGCGTTGCAACCGGTGAACTCTGGTATCGCGGATTTCTTGGCTTCGGTGCGGTCTCGGTGCTGCTCGCAGTCCTCAGCCTCGTGCTCATCGTGGTGCGCCCCGGGATCGGCTACTTCAACGGCTTCGCGATAGCGCTCCTCGTTTTCAGCATCCTGTTCAACGCGGCAGCGGTCGCACTCCTGGTCGTGGGGATCCTGCGCCGCTCTGAGCCGGCACGGCTGGCCGCCGTGGCGATCGGGGTGATCGTACTGCTCGCGATCGTGGTCGACATGTTCAGCGGTCGCGTCATCTCGGGAGGCGGCGTCGAATCGCTGCACGCCGTTGGCTATGGCGCGTTCGTCGTCTCGGCGCTCGGTGCCTTCGCCGCGGCACCCCCGCTCCGGCTCGCCATGCGCACCCCGGAGCCCGGTGCCTCCCGTTGGTTCGGCGCGTCGTCGATCCTCTTCTTGGCGGCGGCGGGTCTGGCGGCGTTCGCGGCCTTGGCCACGGTCCTGGCGCTCGCCTCCGGTGTGTTCGGTGCGGGCTACGTGGGCTTGGGCATCGGCGCGATCGTCATTCTCGTCGCGTTCGCTCTCGTCGCGATCGTGGCGCGCAGCATGTTCCGCACCAACCCGCAAGGCACATACCTGGTCGTGCTCTCGCTCGTGGGCGGGCTGCTCGTGCTCGGTGTCGTGCACGTCGTGCTCGGTGCGGTGAGCGCTCGAGTCGGCATACTCGACCTCGTGCTGGCCTTCGGGCTGCCCTTGGCGATCCTCTCGTATCTGACGCTGCCGACCTCGGTGCGCGCGCAATTGAGCGCGGCCGTCGCCGCCGGCGCCGCAGCCAGAGCCGATGCGGCCCGTGCGGCGGCGGCGAGTGCAGCTGCAGCGAGTGCGGCTGGGGCGACCGGTTCTGGCGCTTCGAGCGCGGCACCGCCGAGCGCGGCAGCGCCGAGCGCGCCGCCCGCGGCCCCAGCTGCTACCCCGGCCGCGCCCGCATACACCGCCGAGCAGGCGAGCGACCCCGCGACCGACCCGGCGGTGCTGTATCAGATCGCTCAGTCCGAACCGGCGTTGCGGCCGCTGCTCGCGGCGAACCCGTCGGCGTATCCGGCGCTGCTCGAGTGGCTCGGCCAGCTGGGCGACAAGAAGGTCGATGCTGCACTGCGCAAGCGGGCAGCGCAGTCGTCCAGCTAGTCGCGGCCAGGCCCCGGACTTCGGCGGGTCGAGTAGCCGCGGCAGGCGGCGTATCGGGAGACCCGGTGGGTCGAGTAGCCGCGGCAGGCGGCGTATCGAGACCCGGTGGGTCAGGGCTGCCTGGTGGGTGCTGCTTGACCTAGGGGGTCTCGATACGCGCTGGCGCGCTACTCGACCCAAGGTCTCGATACGCGCTGGCGCGCTACTCGACCCACGGTGGGTGCTGCTCGACCTAGGGGGTCTCGATACGCGCTGGCGCGCTACTCGACCCACGGTGGGTGCTGCTCGATCCACGGGGTCTCGATACGCGCTGCGCGCTACTCGACCCACGGGGTATTTGGGTGACGGCTGGGGTTGCCGGACTGCGGTGGGTCGAGTAGCCGCGAAGCGGCGTATCGATCCTTCTATGGGTTTTGTCAAGT
>CAYRUW010000052.1:0-8776 GCA_964427465.1 uncultured Diaminobutyricimonas sp. | reverse complement strand
GGCATCCGCGCCTTCCTTTGGTACCTGGTCGCGCTGCCCGCGATCCACTTCGCGTGGGGCACGGGTTTTCTGCTCGGCTTCTTCAAATTGGCGCGCAACATCACCGCGCAGACTGGCCGATGATGAACCAGCCGCCGGAGTCGATCGCAGAGCTGCGTCGCGTGACCCAGCCGCCGGAAGTGCGTTCGCGCGCCAATGCGGAGCACTGGACGGCGTCGCTGTATTTGCGCAACCTTTCGCCCTACCTCACGTGGACGCTCCTGCGCACAGACATCCGCGCTAACGGCGTGACCGGTCTGATGATCCTCGTCGGCTGGTCCACTGCCGCCGCGCTACTCATTCCCGGGCTCACGGGCGCGCTGCTCGCGCTCGTGCTCGGCCAGCTGCAAATGCTCGTCGATTGCAGCGACGGCGAAGTGGCCAGGTGGCGTGGCGAGAGCTCGCCCGCAGGCGTGTTCCTCGACAAGGTCGGCCACTACACGACCGAGGCGCTCATCCCGATCGCACTGGGCATCCGCGCGGCCGGCTGGCCGCTCGAGTTCAGCGGCGACTTCGCCTGGATCAGCGCCGGGCTCGCACTCGCGCTCGTGATCGTGCTCAACAAGGCTCTCAACGACATGGTGCATGTGGCGCGTGCGAACGCGGGCCTGCCGAAGCTGGCCGACCGGCGGGACGAGACCGAACCCGACCGGCGGATGCTCGCGCGGCTGCGCCGGACGGCGCGTTTCGTGCCGTTCCACCGGCTTTACCACTCCGTCGAACTGACCATTCTCGCCGCCGTTGCCGCCGTGGCCGGATTGTTCGTCGAGCCGCTGCTGGCCGAACGCGTGCTCGTGCTCGCGCTGTTGCCGCTCTCGGTTCTCGCTCTCGTGGGCCATTTCGTGGCGATCATGGCCTCGAAGAGGGTCCGTGCCTGATCCGGCAGATGCGCCGGTCGGCCGTGAATCGAGCTCCGGGCACACGGTCGGTGTCGTCGTGCTCACCCAGGGTAAACGGCCGGAAGACCTCGCTCGCGCCGTGAACAGCGCGCTCGCGCAGCAGCAGGTCGAACTCGACATCGTGGTCGTCGGCAACGGCTGGCAGCCGGCCGGGCTCCCATCCGGTGTCGCGTCGCTGCATCTGCCCGAGAACCTCGGCATTCCGGCTGGCCGCAACCGGGGTGCAGAGCGGGTCGGCGGAGACTATGTGTTCTTCCTCGACGACGACGCTTCCATTCCCTCGGCAACATTCTTGCGGGATGCGATCGCCAAGCTCGAGGCCGATCCGGGCATCGGCTTGATCCAGCCCAGGGTGGTTGCGCCCGGCGATCAGGTCAGCCCGACGAGGTGGGTGCCGCGCATCCGCAAAGGCGACCCGGCGCATCCGGGCAACGTGTTCTCGGTGTGGGAGGGCGCCACGCTGCTGCCCCGGCGGGTTTTCGAGGCGACGGGAGGCTGGGCCGAACCGTTCTTCTACGCGCATGAGGGCATCGAACTCGCCTGGCGGGTGTGGGATCAGGGACTGCGGGTCTGGTACGCCGCCGACCTCGTGGCGCAGCATCCGGCGATCGAGCCGAGCCGGCACGACTACTACTACCGGTTGAACGCCAGAAACCGGGTGTGGCTGGCCAAGCGGAACCTGCCGTGGGTACTCGCGCCCGTGTATGTCGCGTCGTGGACGGGCGTGCAAATCCTGCGCTGGGGGCTGCGCGACCGTAAGGCGTTGGGGGCCTGGTTCGGCGGATGGGTCGAAGGCTGGCGCACGAACCCTGGCGGCCGGCGACGCATCAGATGGGTAACAGTATGGCGGATGGCGGCATTCGGACGGCCACCGCTGATTTAATCGACTGAGTGCCCCTCGTCAAAGACCTCCGCATCGCACGCCGTCTGCTTCGCAACCTTCTGATCTCGCGACGTGCTCGTGCGCAAGTGGCCCGTCGGCAGGCCACGATCGACCTGCCGGCGCCCGGCACGATCCAGATCGCGGTGTACTTCGCCGACAACCCCGTGAACATGTACCAGATCCGGCAGTGGTATGCGCCGCTGGCCGAGCTTTCGAAGACCAGGCCGGTCGCGATCATTTCCCGCTCGGCCGGAACAGCCCTCAAGCTGTGGGACGAGGCTCCCGTGCCGTCGCTCTACTTGCGGCAAGTGGCAGACCTCGAGCGTTTCGTGGCCGAGCAGGACCTGCGCATCGTCTTCTACGTCAACCAGAACGCCAGGAACTTCCAGATGTTCCGGTATGGGCGCATGTGGCATGTGTTCATCAACCATGGCGAGAGCGACAAGATGTACATGACCACGAACCAGTTCAAGGCGTACGACTACGGCTTCGTGGCCGGTCAGGCCGCCCTCGACCGCCTGGGCCACCGGTTGTGGGACTTCGACCTGGAGAAGCGCGCGATCCCGATCGGCCGGCCGCAAGCCGACCACTTCGCCGGTTCGCTCCCGTACACCCCCGACGACCGCACGGTCGTGCTGTATGCGCCGACGTGGGAGGGCGATCGCGCCGCTGCCGCCTACGGTTCCGTGCGCTCGCACGGTCCGGCGCTCGTCGAATCGCTGCTGGCCACGGGCCGGCATCGGATCATCTATCGTCCGCATCCGCGCAGTGGGGTGGTGGACCCCGACTACAAGCGCGCCAACGAGCGCATCATTGCGTGCCTGGCCACCGCGAACGCTCGCGATCCGCAGGCCCAGCACGTCTACGACGACAGGCCGGAACTGGGCTGGCAGCTCGCCGCCGCCGATGTCGCGATCACGGACATCTCTGCAATGGTGTACGACCGGCTCGCCACGGGGCGTCCGCTGATCGTCACGCGACCGGTCTCCGAAGTCGCCGAGGTCGATGAGGATGGCTATCTTTCCGACGCGGAATGGCTCACAGCCGGTGCCGCCCGCGAGATCGTGCCGTTGGTCGACCGTGTGCTCACGAGCGCCGAGTCGCAAGAACGCCTCGCCTACTGGGTCGAACGGTATTTCGGCGATACCACCAAGGGGGCGGCAACCCGCAGGTTCCACGATGCGGTCGAGCATCTGATCGCCAAGTGGGAGGAGCATGCCCGCATTCACAAGGGCGACCCGGAGATGCTCGACCACGACCCGTTCGACGACGACGAGGAGTCGGCGACCTAGCCGCGGTCAAGGACCGCCCCATCGATCAGACCCCGTATTGGGCGTTGTAGCGCTCAAGCACCTCGTCGATCGAAGCGTCGAGCACGAGTTCGCCGCCGTCGAGGTAGAGACCGCGCTCGCAGAACCGGCGCAGGTCGCGTTCGTTGTGCGACACGAAGAACAGGGTGCGGCCGCCTTCGAGCAGTTCCTCGATGCGCCGATAACACTTCTCACGAAAAGCCTTGTCGCCCACCGCAAGCACTTCGTCGACGAGGATGATCGGCTCCTCGAGCCGGGAGATGACGGCGAATGCGAGCCGCACGCGCATCCCGCTGGAGAGGTGCTTGTAGGGGGTCTCCAGGAATTCGCCGAGTTCGGCAAACCCGATGATTTCGTCGAAGCGCGCCGAGATCTCCGCGCGCGACATGCCATGCAGGCCCGCTGTGAGATACACGTTGTCGCGCACGGTGAGATCGTCGACGAAGCCGCCGGTGATCTCGATGAGCGGAGCTACGCCCGCGTGCACTCGAACCTCGCCCTCGTCGGGGAGCATCACTTGAGCGACGAGCTTCAGCAGGGTGGACTTGCCCTGCCCGTTGCGTCCGACGACACCGATCGATTCGCCTTGGCGCACGTCGAAGCTCACATGGCGCAGCGCCCAGAACTCGCCGGGCCGGGTCCGGGCGTGCCGTGGTGAGAACAGGTCTTTGAAATTCCGGCGCAGCCGGCGGTTGCGCCGGAACCGGATGCCGACGTTCGAGACCGAGATCACCGCCGGCTCGCTGGTCTTCGAGGCCACTCCTAGATCTCCTTGAGCACCGAGCGAATGGAACGGCGGAACACCATCGCCCCCACGGCGAGCAGGATGAGACTCACGATGGCGCTCATGCCGACCGCGAACCATTCCAGTTGCTGGGGGAAGAACGCCGATCGGTACAAGCTGAAGATGCCGGCGAGCGGGTTGAACGCTCCCCAGAACTCGAGCTCGTCGGGCAGATTCTGCAGGGTGTAGATGATCGGGGAAGCGTAGAACAGGAACCGCAAGGTGAGCTTCACCGCTCGTTCCAGGTCGCGGAAGAACACGACAAGCGGCGCCACGAGCAAGCACACGCCGATCGTGAGCACCAGCTGCAGCACGATCGCAGGCACGAGGTAGACCACTTGCCAGTGCAGCTCGGCGCTGTTCGCGATCGCGAACGCGGCCACCACCGGAATGCTGAACAGGAACTCGATGCCTTTCGAGAGCACGAGCCGGTGCACCCAGATGGTGCGGGGGATCTTGGTCGAGCGGATGAGCTTCGCCTCCCGCAGGAAGGCCCGGGTCGAATCCGAAACCGCGCCGTTGAACCACATCCACGGCAGCAGACCAGAGAGCAGGAAGACGATGTACGGGTCGAACCCGACACCGCGATCGAACACTTGAGTGAAGACGAACCAGTAGATCGCCGCCATCACGAGCGGGTCGAGTATCGACCACACGTAACCGAGCAGCGAAGTCGAATAGCGCACGCGCAGGTCGCGCATGGTGAGCAGCCAGAGCGTGCGCCGGTAGCGCACAGCGGGCGATGCTGGCGCTCTAGCGGGGATCGCGGTCACGGGCTCCTCTATGAGGCCGGCACCCCGGGCCCGCGGGTCAGACGAAGAGGTTCGCCCTCTCCAGGTCTTCCGCGAAATCGATCTCTACCGCGTAGAGGTCCGAGATGTCGACCGGTTCGATGCGCAGCTTGTCCTGTTCAATCGCCAACTCTATGCCACGCTCGAAATAATCCTGGTCGCCCACTCGCTGCAATTGCCGCATGAGTGTGGCCTTGTGCGCTTGCGAGACGAAGTTGATCCCGACTGCCTCGCCCAGGCCGCCGCGCACCGACTTCGACAGTTCCTTGATGTATCCCTCGGCGTCGGTCGTGTACTTGACCTCTTCGTCGGAGACTTTCGCGGTGTTCACCGAGACGAACGACTGGTCTCGTGCGATGAGCGCGGCACCGCGCTCGAGCGCCTCCGGGTCGAAGACGACATCGCCGTTCATCCAGAGCACACCGCCCGGACCGGACGCGTGCAAGGCGCGCAAGAGAGACTTCGACGTGTTGGTCTGGTCGTATTGCTCGTTGTAGACGTACGACGCTTCGGGGAACGCTTCGATGATGTGCTCGAGCTTGTAACCGACGACGATCGACACGCGCGCATTGTCGCCGAAGGCCTGCCGGATGTTGTCGAACTGCTGCTGCATGATGGTGCGGCCGTCGCTGAGTTCGGTGAGCGGCTTGGGCAACGAGCGCCCGAGGCGGCTACCCATACCGGCAGCGAGAATCACGATCTGGACGTTCACGAAATGCCTCCTACGCGCATCGTGGCAGGGTCGACGCCCGAGATCTGCCAAAGGATTCGTCTCGGGTGTCTGCTGTGGGACACCTCGTTGTGTAGCTTTCAGCGTAAGGTCGGCGCCTGGATGCTGAGTGTGACTTCGCTGATCTGTGTCCGATTCGTGATCTGCTCTCAGACACAGGGGAGAAGCAGAAGCCCGTTGATAACTTAGGAGCGTGACAACGGAACCCGTCGAACGCGAGAGGGAGGCCGTGGACGTCTTGCCAGACGAGTCCTCACCGGCGTTCGGCGATGCGCATCCGGCCGCGCCCGGCTCAGGTGCCGCGCAGCCGTTGCCGTCCCCGGCGCCCAAGTCCCGCGAACCTGCCACCAAGCGCAAGCGCGCGTCGAGGTCCGCCGGTCCGCCGGCCCCGGCCGGGCCACCGCCCGGTGCCGTGCGCTCGCCGGCGAAGAGCCGCCAGCGAGTCGAACTCGTACTCGCCGTGTCGAAACTCGTGAAACGGTTCGGCTCGACGACCGCGGTGGCCGGTATCGACTTCAAGGTGCGAGCGGGTTCGTTCTTCGGCCTCGTAGGGCCGAACGGGGCGGGCAAGACGACCACATTGTCGATGGTGACCGGCCTGTTGCGCCCGGATTCGGGCACCATCTCGGTGCACGGAGCAGACGTGTGGACCAACCCGGTCGTGGCAAAGCGCAACATGGGTGTCCTGCCCGACCGGCTCCGGCTGTTCGACCGGCTCACCGGCGCACAATTGCTGCACTACGCGGGCGTGCTGCGTGGCCTCGACGAGCGAACCGTTCAGGGCCGGACGGCCGATTTGGCCGAGGCGCTCGGACTCACGGATGCGCTCAGCCGGCTCGTCGCCGACTACTCCGCTGGGATGACCAAGAAGATCGCCCTCGCCGCGGCGATGATCCACTCGCCCAGGCTGCTCGTGCTCGACGAGCCTTTCGAGTCGGTGGACCCGGTCTCGGCGGCGAACGTGACCGAGATCCTGCAGCGCTATGTGAACGCGGGCGGGACCGTCGTGCTCTCCAGCCACAGCATGGACCTGATCCAGCGGATCTGCGACGACGTCGCGATAGTCGTGAACGGCTCGATACTCGCTTCGGGCAGCGTCGGCGAAGTGCGGGGCGACCGCAGTCTCGAAGAACGGTTCGTTGAACTCGCGGGCGGGCGGCGTGCGGCGGAGGGCATGGAGTGGTTGCACACTTTCTCCGACTGAAGCTTCGCCTGCTGGTCAACTCGCTGCGGCGCGGTCCGTGGCAAGTGATCGGGATCGTCGTCGGGGTGCTGTACGGCATGCTCATTGCTTTCGTCGCCCTCGGCAGCCTCGTCGCGCTGCGGTTCGCGGAGGCCGAGGTCGCGGCGAGCGTCGTCACCGTGGCCGGTTCTGCGGTCGTGCTCGGGTTCCTGCTCGTGCCGCTCGCCTTCGGCGTCGACGATGCGATGGATCCGCGCCGGTTCGCGTTGTTCGGCATCGAACGGGAGCGGCTGGCCACGGGTCTTGCGCTCGCCGCGCTTGTGAGCGTGCCCTCGCTCGTGCTTGTACTCGTGGCCCTGGCGCAGATCCTGACCTGGAGCCGGGGCCTGCTGCCCGCACTGCTCGCCGCGATCGGAGCCGCGGCGATCGTGGTCACCGGTGTGCTCGGCGCGCGCGTGACCACGTCTATCGCGGCTTTCCTGCTTTCCACGCGCCGCGCTCGCGACACGAGTGGGTTGATCGCGATCGTCGCGATCGTGCTCTCGTCTCCCGCGTTCGTGTTCCTTGCGAATGTGGACTGGTCCGAAGACGGGTTCGCCGTGCTCGAAGAGATCGCCGCTGTTCTCGCGTGGACCCCGCTGGGTGCCGCGTGGGCGGCCCCGGCGAGCGCGGCGGCCGGAAACGCCGGCAGCGGGCTGCTCCAGGCGCTCATCGGCGTCGGTTTCGCGACGTTGTTGTGGTGGATCTGGCAAATACTGGTCGCGAGGATGCTCGTCACCCCGCAACGCGAGGCCCAGGCACGGTCCTATTCCGGGCTCGGCTGGTTCAAATTGCTGCCGGCCACCCCGCTGTGGGCGATCGCGGCACGCAGTCTGACCTACTGGGTGCGAGATCCGCGCTATCGCGTCTCGCTCTTGGTGATCCCGATAGTGCCGCTGGTCATGTTCGTGCCGTTCTCGATCGCGGGCGTGCCGACGAGCCTGCTGTGGCTCCTGCCGGTTCCGGTCATGGCGCTGTTCTTGAGCTGGTCGATCCATAACGACGTTGCCTACGACAGCACCGCGATCTGGCAGCACGTGGCCGCCCACGTGCAGGGCGCCGACGACCGGTGGGGGCGTTCCATCCCCGTGCTGCTCGCGGGTGTGCCGTTGATCGTCGCCGGATCGCTCGTGAGTATCGCGTTGCACGGCGACCGCACGATGCTGCCGGCGGTGCTCGGTGTGTCGTTCTGCTTGCTCTTGACCGGGCTCGGGATGTCCAACATCACCTCCGCGGCGTTCCCGTACCCCGCGGTCCGGCCGGGTGACAGCCCGTTCCAGCAGCCGCAGGCCGGCGGCGCGGCGGCTGGGCTGATCCAGGCGACATCCTTCTTCGCAACGGTGCTCGTGAGCGCACCCGCGCTGGGTCTCGCCGCAATCGCGTATCTCGACGGCGGAATCCAGTGGGCGTGGGCATCGTTCGCGGTCGGCGCCGGCGCCGGCGTCCTGGCCCTGGCACTTGGCACGAAGGCGGGTTCGCACATCATGGCCCGGCGCGGGCCCGAACTGCTCGCATTCGCCCAGCGCAACTGATTCGGCCCCGGCGCAGTCGGTTCGGCCGGCGCATTTGCGTCACCGGCGCAATTGCTTCGCCGGTGCAACAGAATCGCACGGCCGAGACGGAAATCGTCAGGCCGGGAATCTAGAATCGAACCATGAGCGACACCGAGCACACCGGCGGCGGAACTTCGACCCTCGATCGCGAACTCGAAGAGCTGCTGCACCAGGAACAGCTCGAAGAGGGCGACCACGAACGCTTCTCCCACTACGTGCCGAAGAACAAGATCATGGAATCGGCGCTAACGGGCAAGCCTGTGCGCGCGTTGTGCGGCAAGCTCTGGACTCCTGGGCGCGATCCCGAGAAGTTCCCGATCTGCCCGACTTGTAAAGAGATCTACGAGAAGCTTTCGGCGTAACGCTGGTCCGCTAGACGTAAACGGTAGGGATGGCCGGATCGCCCGCGGCAAGGCGCGTGGCGTCGATCGGAAGCTCCGCGATTGCCGTCGCTGCGTGCTCCCGTGCCAGCCGGGTACCTTCCGGCCCGAGGTAGCGCTCGTCCGCCTCGCCGTCGGTGACATACGGCACGAGCAACGGCCGCGAGCCGGCCGGCAGCTCCGGC